>JAFCZD010000026.1 GCA_019314525.1 Deltaproteobacteria bacterium | reverse complement strand
GCACGGTGATATCCGCGCACTTGATGCGCGGATTGAGCCGACGAAAGGCTGGCTTGCTTGTAGGGCTATCAAAGGGGCTCTGCTTGCGCACCGCACGGCGCCCCAGAAAGCCTAACCCTGCGGCGGCCCGCTTCTGTCGATGGTTGGCTTCCTCGTCGGCCACCACCTCTTGAAGGTGGTGAGCCGCGAGTGCCACGGACATATGAGCCAGACACGGCGGTGGTGTGAGCGTCAACACCACCTCTTCAGGGAGCTTGTCGCTGAAAAATACGTGAGGGCGTTTGATGACGCGGCTTCTGCCGAAGTCGCACGGTTGGCTACGAGGCCCAGGCCATTGGTAGCCATACATCACCAGGCCATCTTTCACCGGGTTGGCGAGGGTATACGCATACGCCTCCACCTGAGCCCCCTCGTCCACCAACTCCACCACGTCTCGATCTGTGGATACCCAAAACGCCCCCTTGCGGTTGAGGTGAGTGTTCATCGCCCGCGCAATGAGGCTGTTTTTCTTCTGGCGAAAGGCGGGATGGTTTCCCTCAGTGTCCGTCGACACCACATGATCGTGATTGGACTCCACCATGTAGCCATGAAGCTCGACTCGATATTCTTGAGCGGCCAAGGCCAGGACATACTCATAGATCTGCTTGCTCATCTTTGAGGGTTTGAGAAAGAAACGCCGCTCTGAGCAGCGGCGACTCTCCATATAGGTGGTGTTGGGGCGTACAGGCATGGGTCGGGTCATGCCTCGTAGGCGCTTCATGAAGCGTACCACGCTCCTCGGCGTGTCAATTCAAGGGCTTGGCAACAAGAATATGGAAGGGCGTCCGGTCCACGGTCTGGTCGTCCAAATGGCGGACCCATCGCTGTTTTTCTGGCAGAAAAAATGACTCTGAGTTGGGACCAAGTTTTTCTGGCAGAAAAAATGACTCTGAGTTGGGACCAAGACCAAACAACTCACACCCGCGCCAGAAGCCCCCCACGTTGGTAGATGCGCAGTTGAACCGGCGAAAGCGGCCGCGCATCCAGGCGTGTACCCCGCGTCAGGTTCTCCACTTGGCCGCTCTCAAGATCGATCTCCAACGTATCGCCGTTAGCGATAGCTCCCAAAGGGAAATCGCAACGCAACGCTGGCATGCCCTCGTTGATCGCGTTTCGCTCATAGATCGCGCCAAAGCTGCGCCCAACAATAGCGCTCACCCCAAGGCTCAAGAAGCACGTCACTGCCTGCTGTCGACTAGACCCCGCTCCAAAATTAGCCCCCACCACCAGCACATCGCCCGCCTGTACCTTCCCCGAGAAATCCTCCCATCCTGGAAGGTTTCCAAAAGCATGCCGTCCCATCTTCGCCGGATCCGTCTCAGCCAGGTAGCGGTTGTGGTAGATCATGTCGGTGTCAACGCTATCCACATCTACCACCCAAGCCCGACCGCGCAAGACCCGCGGCCTGCCTTTGGCAGATACCCTCTTCTGCGCTTCCCCCCCATTTGCCCCACTCACTACAAGCGCTGGAAGCGAAGGCGCAACCCGCCGCTGCGGAACGGTCCCCGCAACAAGCTGCTCAGCCGTAACAATAGCGCCAGCCACCGCAGAAGCCGCGATGGTAGCAGGGCTGGCCAAATAGACGTCGCCTCGCCCCTGTTTGCCCGGAAAATTGCGGTTGCCACTGCTAATGGTCACTTCGCCTGGCCCATTTTGCCCCACCTGACCCGCAGCACAGCCCGCGCAACCCGCATTGCTCACCAACGCCCCAGCAGCTTTGAAGACCTCAAAGAGCCCCTCTTCGAGGGCCGCACACCAAACCTCGTCTGTGGCCGGCACGATCTTGAGCACCACACCTTCTTTCACCTTCCGCCCAACCAGCACCTCAGCCGCCACGCGTAAATCCGCCAAGCGTCCGTTGGTACATGAGCCAATGAAGGCCGAGTCAATCCAGGGACCCCCAAGCTCTTCCACTGCATGCACATCGTCAGGGTGACCCGGCCTAGAGACGCGTGGTGTCAACCCCTCCACGTTGACCACCACCTCCCGCACATAGCTCGCCCCCTCGTCAGCGTAGAGCGCCTCGAAGTCCTCACTCATGCGTTGCCCACAGAAAGCCAGCACCTCCTCACTCGGCGGGATGAGCACGGTGATCGCGCCCATCTCCGTCGCCATGGATGAAAGGGTCACGCGGCCTGCCAGCCCCAGCCCATCGATCACATCGCCGTAGACCTCTGCTGCACAGCCGAGAAGACCCTTAGCGCCAAGCTGACCACAAGCCGCGAGGGTGAGGTCCTTAGCCGCACAGCCCTTGGCAGGCTGGCCCTCGAAGATCACCTTCACCGTAGGCGGCACCTCGAACCAAACGCTGCCATGAGCAAAGGCCCCCGCGATATCCGCATCCCCCATACCCTGACCAAAGGCACCGATGGCGCCCATGATGTTGGCATGAGAGTCGGTAGAGACAAAGGTGCTCCCAGGCCACGCCAGGCCCGCTTCGATAGCGATATGGGTGCCAATGCCACGATTAATATCGTGCACCGCGATACCACGCTCGCGCGCAAAGAGGCGACACAAATGCTGGTTCGCAGCGTAGTCTTGATCCGACCCACCAGGGTTGCAATCGAAGGTGAAGAAGGTGCGCCCTGGATCCGCGATGGAGAGCTCCGCAGCGCGTAGGTTCTTCACCACGTTGGCGCCGCCAAAATCGCGAGCCACGCGTGCGTCGAGCCGAAGATCGACGATCTCTCCAGGCACAACAAAGTCGCTCTCACAATGAGCGGCTATGATCTTTTCGATAAGCGTGGCAGCCATCATTCGACCTCTACTTTCTGTAATGAAAGCTAGCCCAGCGGTGACGCGCTGGGAAGATCGACGCGGCGCGTTAGCTGCTTTTTTTGCACCCAACGCCCCGCTTCATAAACCATGGCATGGACCCTTCCCTCAGATGACAAGGGGTCGGCGTATCGGTGGTCGGCGGGCAAAGCCAACGTGCGTGGCTCGACCCCCTCGAGGAGCCGAGGCCGAATTGCCGTGACCGGGCTATCTTTGGCCTGAGCGAGGATCTCCTCCACAGAGCGTGCACCTCGCAAACCCTCTAAAATACAGAGGGTTGGTGGTGCGAGTATCACCTCGTCTGCCAGATGACGTGCGAGCACTTCCTCGACACCAAACCAATCCCCCCCCTCAGTCTCACCCAAGTCGGCGTGGGCGCTCTGAGTCGCAGGGGCCGCCGCGATGAAGAACCGAGTGTCATATTGACGAGGCTCGAAAGGGGGAGTGATCCAGTGATCGAGGTAACGCAGAGAGTCGAGGGGCAAGGTCGCCTCGAGCTCCACCAAGATTGACACAAAGGACCGCTCACCCGCCAGCAACGCGTCTCGCAAAACGCGCCGCTCGTGTGCATCAGGCGCCATGCCCTTGACGCCCTCTACCAGAAGCAGCGCAGACTCCTCAAACGCCTCGCGCAAAGCCCCAACATAGTGCCCCAGAGCGCGCAGCGGATCCTCAACCCCCAACCGCTGCGCGAGCTGCTCAGGTGTGCCCCCCGTGCAGCGAGAGAGGATGTCAGTTGTGCGGTCCATAGCGTCCACTCGACCGCCAACGAAGACCTGCGCCTGAGCCATGAAAACATGTCCCCGATGGCGCTGCACCATGTAGAGTTGCGGCCCCTCGGCCCCTTCACGCGCTAGCACCAAGGAGGACGCGTCACGCATTGGAAAAGTCATACTCAAACCCTCGAGGCGTGGTGGCGAAGAGCTGTTTGCCCGGCCCCCAAACGCCGTGGCATAGTCTACGCGTGGCGAGGACCCCAGCCAAAGTCATCGGTACCGAAAAGAGCCCACTTTGAGCGATCGACCCGCCAGACTCGGACAATACGAGCTTTGTGCCCGCATCGCCAAGGGTGGGATGGCTGAGATCTATCTCGCCCGGCCCAGTGGGCGCCGCGACCTGGCCGATTTGGTTGTAATCAAGCGTATCCTGCCCCACCTAGCCGAAGAGAAGTCCTTCGTCGAGATGTTCATCGAGGAGGCACGCCTGGCGGCGATGGTGGACCACCCCAATGTGGTGCACATCCATGAGGTGGGACAGGATGAGCACGAATATTTCATGGTGATGGAGTATGTGGACGGCCCCAGCGCAGGAGCCCTGGCTCGTCGCGCCCGAGAGAGAGCGCGGGCCATGCCTACTTCCATCGCCACGTCCATCGTGATGCAGGCGTGTGATGGACTGCACGCCGTGCACGAAATCTGCGCTGACGAGAACGGCGACAACCTGGGCATCGTGCACCGCGACGTCAGCCCCCACAACCTGATGATCAGCCGCGCGGGCGTGGTGAAGCTGGTGGATTTTGGTGTGGCCAAAGCCAAGGACACCAATATTCGCACCAACACTGGGGGTATCAAAGGCAAGTTCCCCTATATGTCACCAGAGCAGGCAGAGGGCCTCGACCTCGATCGCCGCTCGGATATCTTCTCCCTCGGTACCGTCTTCTATGAACTCGTCACCGGCAAGCGCCTCTTCCTCCGCTCCAGCGAACTGACGACCCTCAGGGCGATCTGCGAGGAGCCCATCACACCCCCTCGTGAGATCAACAACACCCTCGATGCACGGATCGAGGAGGTGATCATGCGAGCTCTAGAGCGTGATCGAAAGCAGCGCTTCCCCACCACCCTAGCGATGAAAGAAGCCCTCGCGGCGCTGCTCATGGATGAAGCCACAGCCACTGGGCCTGACGCCCTGGCCCGCTACTTTCGTGGTGAATTCGGTCCAGTACTCGACCGACGTGTGGCGGCCCTGGCCCGCATCGCGCGCAAGCCCACAGGGGCCATCCCTGCCTTGGTTCGCGGCTTCGACGACAACGAAACGAGCGCGGGCGTGCGCCAGCGCCGACCGACATCAGAGCTTGAGGCTGCAGACATCGCCGTGGCTGATTTAGCCGTGGCCGCCATCACAGGCCTGCCCGCTGAAGACACTACGGTGGATGAACGCGGGCGCCTTAGACGCGACGATCCTCCATCACCCATGCGGCGCTGGACACCATGGATGGCCCTGCTGGCCGTCGCCCTTGGTATCGCTGCGGGCCTGGGGTATCGCCTCAACGCAGAGCACAGTAGTCCCGCTCTGCGTTTGGGGCTAACTCCAGTGCAGCCTGCCCCTACCATGCGTCGTGCCATGGAACCTTTGGCCAGCTATTTGGGCGACGCTGTGGGACGTCGCATCGAGCTGGTAGTAACCCAAAGCTATGATGACCTGCGCAAGAGGCTGCTTGCGGGCGAGCTGGACTTTGCTTCGCTTCCGCCCCTGCAGGTGGTCCGTGCACGCAACACCATTCCCAACCTGCGAACCATCGCTGCCAGCGCCTTCGATGGCGCAGCGACCTATCAAGCTTACCTGCTGGTGCGCACCAACAGCGGCTTCGAGCGCCTCGAGCAGCTGCGCAACAAGCGCATCTGTTATGTAGACCCGGGATCGGCGAGCGGCTACTTGATGCCTCGTCATTTCTTGCGCAGCAAAGGCCTCGACCCGGACCGGTTCTTCGTCAGCCACCATTTTTCTCGCACCCAGCCAGGTGTGCTGCGTGACCTACTCGCCAAGCGCTGTGATGTGGCCGCCGCCTACTCGGAGTACCGGATTGCTCGCAAAGAAGGAATCCCCACCTCGGCGGTGAAAATCTTGGCCATCACTGGAGATCTACCCAACGACTGCATCTGTGCGGCCCCACACCTCTCCCCCAAGCTCTTCACGCAGCTTCAACAGGCCCTGCTGCGCTTCGACCCCAAGCGTGACCTCGGTGAGGGCGGAGTGGATAAGGCGTACCCCATGGCGTCCTTTGTGCGCCCCAACCTCGCCAATTTTGAGCGCCTCGCCGCAGCGGAACGCGCCGAGCGGGAGGGCCAGTGATCCCTCAGCGATCGGCACTCCGCAATTAACGTTCTAGCTTCTTCAAGTCCTCGGGGGTGTCCAGATCATCATCTGCGTCGGGGAGATCGAGGTCAAGGGTCTGCACTCGCTCTGGGTGACGTCGCAGGAGCTGCCGCAAACCCACCGCGTCATCACAAGCGGCCGCCTCGGCGAAGAGTTCCCGCGCCATCAAGAGCGGGTGCCCCCGGGCTGCACTCCCCCTCTGGCGAGGATAGCGCGGTACGAGCAGCGCGGGTCGTTCCCTCGCAAAACGTGCAAAGAGAGCCTGCACTGCCTGCGGTGGAACAAAGGGGTGATCTCCTGGCAACACAGCCACCGCGTCGACCTCATCGGGCAGAGCCGCGAGCCCAACCCGTATCGACGAAAGCATGCCTCGTTGGGGCTGTGGATTCTCCACCAAGACAGCATCCGAAAGCCCAGGGAAGCCAGCGCAGGGGGAATCGGGCTCAAGCACGACCACCAGCGGCCGCGCGCCCGCCTGACGCAAAGTGTCCACTGTGACCTCAAGCACTGTGCGATCACGGTAGGGCAAGCTACGCTTATCGCGCCCCATGCGACGCGAGGCCCCGGCGGCAGGAATGAGCGCAGCGATGATGATTTGCATGCCATCGCTGGTACCACGATGGCATGGGGAATCAAGGGACAAGGGGGCGGGTTGAGCCCCAGAGAGTTGACCGGATTCGACTCAGAGCTTCAAACCTAGGGGCAAAATTCGGTCAGCGCTCCAAACAGCATCCATAGGAGTCATTCATGCCAAACAAACGAATGCGTTGGGTTTTTCTCACGACAAGCGTGGGGCTAGGCCTCGCTCTCGCCATCCTCTTAATCCACCCTGCAACCCCAGCTTTTTCCTTCTCTCCGAGCCCAGCGTTCGCCGCCTTCGCTCAAAATCAAACACAAATCGCCGATGTGGCCGAGCGCGTACTGCCAAGCGTAGTGAATATCGCGTCCACGCGACGGGTCAAGGTGGGGAGGCGCGCGCCCTTTCATCCCTTCTTTGGCGGTCCTCGCCAGCCCCACCAGCAACTACAACGCGGGCAAGGCTCAGGCGTGATCATCTCCAGCGATGGCTATGTGGTGACCAACAACCATGTGGTCAAGGGCGCCACCGAGGTCAAAGTGACCCTACACGACAAGCGACGCTACGATGCCACCGTGGTCGGCACTGATCCCAAGAGCGATCTCGCCGTGCTGCGACTCAAAGGGGCGAAAAACCTCCGCCCCCTGCCCTTTGGTAGCAGCACCAAGCTGCGCTTGGGGGATATCGTGCTGGCCGTTGGCAACCCCTTTGGTATCGGCCAGACAGTCACCATGGGCATCGTCTCGGCCAAGGGCCGCTCCAACATGGGCATCGTCGACTATGAAGACTTCATTCAGACCGACGCGGCGATCAACCCAGGAAACTCTGGGGGGGCGCTGGTGAACCTCAAGGGTGAACTTATTGGGATCAACACCGCGATCCTCTCTCGCAGCGGCGGCTATCAGGGCATCGGATTTGCCATTCCAAGCAAAATGGCGCAGCCCATCGTCAACAGCCTGCGCCGTTCTGGCAAGGTAGTTCGAGGATATCTTGGTGTCATGATTCAAGATACAACCCCAGAGCTCTCCAAGGCCATGGGTTTGCCTTCCACTGCAGGCGTGCTGATCTCTGATGTGGTTCCGGGAGGGCCCGCCCACAAGGCTGGCGTTCGGCGAGGGGACTTCGTCACTCGCATCAATGGACAAGCTGTAGATAGCAGCGCACGCCTTCGCAACCTTGTGGCAGGCTCAGGGAGCGGAAAAACGCTCGCCATCTCTCTCTGGCGAAAAGGTAAAACCCTCACCATTACCGCAACTTCCGGAACGTTGCCCACCAAGGTGGCGGCTGGCGCCTTCAATCCTCGACGCTCACCTGGCCAACCGGCCCTTCGAAGTGGGCTCGAGATCGCTCCCCTCAGCCCCACCATGCGCCGCCGTCACAACATCCCCACCAAGGTGCGACGTGGCGTGGTGATCTCCTCTATCAAGCCAGGCTCCAAGGCGGCTCAGGTCGGTCTTCGTCGAGGAGACGTGATCTTGGAGGCGAATCAGGTTAAGATAACAAATGTGCGCCGCTTTTCTAACCTATACGCGGCTTCAAAGGGGTCAGTCCTGACCCTCGTTTATCGTCAAGGCTCAACTTTCTTTGTGCTCTTACCCAAGTAGCTTGAGAGGCTCAAGTGTAGCAACAGGTCCACTTTGTCAAAGGAGCGAAGATGCAATTGGACACGACGTATCGCGGGCTGTCAGACAACGAGTCCGCGGTGGCAACGCGCGCGCTGGAAAAGGGAACCGCACGCTTCGAGCGTTTGCTCGACGAGCCAGCAACCTTGCGCGCAGTGGTTGAAGGAGGCGCAGAGTCACGAGTTACGCTCTCGATGAGTCTGCGGGGAGGGGAGTTGACTTCACTCAGCTCGGGTCACGAAATCAACAGTGTCGTGTCCGAGGCTTGTGACAAATTGAAGGTTCAGCTGGTGCGACGACGACACCGGCGCGAAGGTTTGCGGAGGATCCCCTCAGAGGGTGGTCTCTAGACGCTCGCGGCGTAAGTCGCGAACCCACTTGTTTCCTGCCACTCACTCCAGCCATATTCCCTTGATTCCTCGACATTGACGAAGGCCCTCTCCTCGCACAAGATGCCTCCGCCACTGTCCATGGAGTATGGATCATGAGACTTCTTCCCTTTCTCCTCTCTCTCACCTTCATCTGTTCAGCTTGCAGCTTGCGGCAAATCACCGTTGATCAAACGGCTCAGGTCTTCAAGCATGGCGCTGCTGCCATGGACAAAGAGTGGGACTACGAGCTGGCGGCGACCTCCTTCGCCCCCACCATCAAGACCCTTGAAACTTTTCTCTATTCATCACCGCAAAATCCTGTGCTCCTCAAGCTGCTCGCGCGGCTTTACAGCGGCTATGGGATGGTCGTGCTCGAAGACCAGCTGGAGCGCATGGCAGCCAGCTCTGACGATCTTGACGCAAACCCTGCCGTAGAACAGCTGCGTCTGCGCGCCAAGGAGATGCATCTGCGAGCTCACCGCTATGGGTTGCGGCTGCTAGAGACCCACGAAACCGGAGCAAAAGAGACCTTCAAGAAGGGTCGCGAGGCCCTCGAGAAGTTCTTAGCCAGCTGCGACGAAGATGACGTGGAGGGGCTCTTTTGGGCCGCCGCGCCGCTCTCCATGGCGATCAACGTCGACCGGGAAGATGTGGCCCTCATGGGCAACATCGCCAAAATCAAAGCGATCCTTGAGCGAGTAGTGGCGCTCAACGAGGGCTTCTACTTCGCCAACGCCCATGTGATCTTGGGCTCGCTCTACGGCAGCGTCGGGCCCATGCTCGGGGGCGACGCCAAACGTGCACGTGAGCACTTCGAAAGAGCATTGAAACTGACTAAACGGCGCTTCCTCCTCGTCCAGCTGATGTACGCCAAAACGTTGGCCGTGCAGGTGCAAGATCGCAAGCTCTTTGATGCGCTCCTCGATGAGGTGGACAAAGCCGACATCAATATCCTGGTGGACCAGCGCTTGGCCAATGTGGGCGCGAAACGCCAGGCGACACGCTTGCGCGCCAGAGCGAGTGAACTTTTCTAGTGGCTCGTCGCAGGGAGATGACCGGTTAACGCCGGCCCTTAGGAACTTTGCTTCGGAGGTTGAAATCGATATGAAACGGCTTCTTGGCAGCACGATGCTGCTCACTATGTTTGCATTCCCTCTTCTCTGCTCCCAACCGGCCGCCGCAGAGGTCGTGATCAAGATCGCCACCGTGGCCCCGCGGGGCTCGGTTTGGATGCGCTATTTCGACAAGATGAAAAGCAAGGTGGAGAAGGAGACGAACAAAGCCGTGAGGCTGAAGTTCTACCCTGGCCAGGTGCAAGGAGACGAACGGGATGTGGTGCGGAAAATGCGCACCGGACAGCTCCAGGGCGGCTCCTTCACCACGGTTGGTTTGGCGATGATAAACCCCGAGGCGCTGGTACTGCAATTGCCGCTGATGTTTCGCAACTACGCGCGGCTGGACAAGGTCAAAGTGGCGATGAAGGCTGACTTCGAAAGATCCTTTGAGAAACGTGGCTACGTCCTACTCGGCTGGAGCGAGTTGGGCATGATTCACCTCTTCACAAAGAACAAGGTCGCCTCCCTCGCTGAGCTGCGGAAGCAACGTGTTTGGGCCTGGAACGACGACCCTATCTCCAAAGCGATGATGCGCGCTTTGAACGTCAAGCCACGCGTCCTCGGGTTGCCCCAAGTCTACCCCGCGCTCACCACGGGCATGGTGGATGTGGTGACCAACTCTCCCCTTGGCGCCATGGCGTTGCAGTGGCACACCAAGATCAACTATATGATCGAGATGCCCTTGGCCATCGGCATCGGCGCCACGGTGATCACCAAGAAAGTCTTCGACAAGCTCACGCCAGCACAACAGCAAACACTGAAGAAGTGGGCCGCCAAGGTTCACACCGTGCTCACCAAACGCATTCGCAAGGATAATGACAAGGCCCGAGCCGCCCTCAAAGCTCAGGGCATGATCTTCATCAAAATGAAAGCAGCCGATCACCAAGCCTACCGGGCGGCGGCGACAAAAGTCGCACGTTCTTTCGTGCCACGATACTATTCCGCCGCGACGCTGAACAAGGTGCGACGCCTCCAGTGAGTGCTCCTGCTGCCACAGCGGTGACCTCACGAGGTTTTTGTTCCCATCATCAACGCCAACCGCTGACTCGAGGTTCGACGTGGGCCTGCTGACACGACTCGACCGCTTCCTGGTCAAATTCGAAGAGGTGCTCCTTGCGCTGCTCCTCGTCTCGTTGATCGTGCTCGCTGCTCTGCAGGTGCTGCTGCGCAACATCTGGAGCACCTCCATCGACTGGGCGGACGTCACCCTGCAAAACGCCACCGTGCTCATTGGCTTGATTGGCGCTGCAGTGGCCACCAGCGAGGGGCGGCACCTCAACATCGATCTCGTGGGGCGCGCCCTGAAGGGGCGCAAGCGCCTTGCGTTAAACGTGCTCATTGGCGTCTTCGGGGTGATCACCTGTGCCCTGCTCACTCGCGGCGGCTGGCAAACCTTTCGCGCCAACTATGAGCCCTGGCTCGCCAATGTCCCTGAAGGGTGGAGTGCGATGCGCCTGCTGCAACAGGAGCTCGGTGAGGGCAGCTTCCCACAGTGGCTCTCACAGCTGATGCTCCCCATGGGCTTTGGGCTGATCGGCGTGCACTTCTTTCTGCGCTTGGCACGGGACCTCACCCTCTTAGCCAGTGGTGAGGAGGGCGATGACAACAGGGATGAGGGTGACCGCTTCCTTGACCGCATCATGGCCAGCGCCGAAGAAGACGAACCCAGGGTGCATGAAGTAGAGGAGGGCAAGCCTGCAGACGTTCTGGCAGCTGAGCCTGAGGCTGAGCCTGAGGCTCAGCGAAGCCAGCTCGACGATGACGATGATGAACAAGAGGAAGCACCCACCACCCCCATCACGCCTAAACATCGCAAACAGCTCGCTAACGAGTTGCCAGCCCTAGCCGCGGCCAAAGTCAGCGGGGAGGCCAGCGCAGAGACATCTGGCGAGCTGGACGAAGCCACGGTAAGCGATGCTCTCAGCGATACATTGGTCCCTGAACTCAAAAATCGGAAAGAGCCGGAAGAAGACGCCCAAACGCTCTTCGATCCTGATCTGCAGGACAAACTCACCACTCCATCGAAGGATGAGGACGAGGACAAGACCCGAGACGCAAAGGTGGTGATCTCCTCCTCTGTTCCGGAGGAGAGTGATGGTGACGACGTCGCAGAGGCGGCCACAGAGCTCGCCCTTGTACCCAACGACGATGATGACGAGACGAGACGATAATGGGGTTTGGGGTCTTACTATTCGCCTTCGCGCTTTTGGGCGCCCCACTCTTCCTCGTCATCTCGGGGACTGCCCTCGCAAGCTTCATGAGCGTGGGTCGGCCCGCCGCTGACGTCACAGGAGAGATCAGCAAGCTGGTCCAGATGGACACGCTGATCACCATCCCCCTTTTCACCTTTGCTGGCTACCTCCTCGCTGAGAGTGGCGCTCCACGACGCCTCGTCGCTGTGAGCCGGGCCGTCTTCGGCTGCATCCCCGGTGGCATGGCGCTGGTGACCCTCATAACATGCGCCTTTTTCACCACCTTCACAGGCGCCTCCGGCATCACCATCGTCGCCTTGGGGGGGCTGCTGTTGCCCGTGTTGCTCAAAGAAGGTTACGGCCGCAACTTCTCCTTGGGCCTGGTGACCACCAGCGGGAGCCGTGGCCTCGTCTTTCCGCCGAGCCTCCCCGTGATTATCTACGGCTATGTCGCTGCGGTGGACATCACACGACTCTACGTCGCGGGCATCATCCCAGGGCTCATCGACCTCGGAGTCATCGCCGTCATCGCCGTCTATTTTGGTGTGAAGAGCGGTGTGCCACGCACCCCCTTCGAGCCCAAGGAGGCGTGGCGCGCCCTGCTCGTGGCCCTGCCTGAGGTGCTGCTCCCAGTCTGGCTCATCGTCTTCATCCTCACCGGGACGCTCAAGGTGCCAGAGGCAGCGGCCATGGCAGCGCTCTACGTGTTGCTCATCGAGATCTTTGTCTACCGCGACGTGCACCCCATCCGCGACCTGCCACGCATCACCAAGGAGAGCATGGTGCTCTGCGGCGCAATCTTGGTGATCGTCGGGGCCGCCTTGGGGCTGACCAACTTCCTGGTGGACCGGCAAATCCCCCAAGCCATCGTGGGCTTTATCTCCAGCACTATCGAGAGCAAGTGGCTCTTCCTGCTCGCCCTCAATCTCTTCCTCTTGGTGGTTGGCTGCCTCCTCGACATCTTCTCCGCCATCGTCATCGTGGTGCCCTTGATCGTGCCCTTGGCGGCGAAGTTTGGCATTCACCCCATGCACCTGGCGATCATCTTCTTGATCAACCTCGAGCTGGGCTACAATACGCCACCGGTGGGCATGAACCTCTTCATCGCCTCTTTTCGCTTTCGCCAGCCCATCGTGCGGCTCTATCGCGCTGCCGTCCCCTTTGTCCTGGCAAACCTCATCGCGCTGCTGGTGATCACCTACTTCCCTGTGGTGACCACCTTCACTGTTCCTCAGGGCCAGGCCACGATCAAAGGTGGAATGGTCGAGCAGCCCACGCCAGGTGCCACACCACAGAAGGGTGCTGCACCCCCAGCCAAGAAGCGCCCCCCCATCCTTGACGGCATCTGTGAAGGCGACCCAAAAGATCCCGATTGCCAGGGTGATGATATCGACGACGAACTCGACGATCTCGACGATGACAAAAAGAAGCCAGCCCCGGCTCCACCGACAACACAGAAAGCGACCCCATGAAAGATGACCCTCACGGGCTGAAACGCCCTCGCGCGCCAGAGCTAGTCCCTGAGTTCATCAAGGCGATCCCCACTCGCCATGATGACTCCATCGCCGTCTTCGACGCTGATGGCACGCTATGGGTCGACGACGTCGCCGACGACTTCACCCAATGGATGATGGAGCAAGGCCACATCTCCAACGAGCTCTGGCCACAGTATATGCGCGTCTACCGCGACGATCCGCCCACAGGATGCCGCTTTCTCTTGACGCTCTACCACGACATGGCTCTCACAACGCTCCATAAGCATGTGAACCACTACTGGGAAGAGCACGCTCGCACATGGGTCTGGGAGGTCATGGAGAGCTTGACCTTGTTGCAAGAAAAGGGCTTCCCGATCTGGATCGTCTCTGGGACGCCCACGGACATCTTGCTGCCTCTCGAACGCATCATTGGCGCCAACGTCATCGTGGGCATGGACTTCGAGGTGGTCGAAGGCCGCATCACGGGCAAGCACAGCGGCATCCCCTGCGCGGGCGAGGGAAAGGCGCGCAAGTTGAACGCCATGCTCGGGCAACGCAAGGTGCGCTTCTGTGCGGGTAATGGGAGCCTGGACGGGCCCATGATGGAGCTCTCCGAGATGGCCTGGAGTGTCTACCCCGCCCCAGATTTCGCCGAGTACTCGAGGAAAAAGGGCTGGCCAATCCTCCCCCGCCCTGCAGACTTCGTTGAAGAAGAGAAGTTTCTGCTCGAGGACTAAGTTTCGTCACCAAGGGGCCATGCAACCAGCGCCCTAACCCTTCGTCGCCCGCTCCAGCTGCTCTCGGAGGGTATCTAATTTCGAATAGAGCGCGAGCACCTCATCGCCACGAGCCGCGGGACGGAGGGCCTCGATCTGCGAGTGGATCATTTGATAGATCTTCGCGCCCTCTTGCTCTCGAGACTCCTTGGCGTCACGGTAGCCTTGGACCTCTAGATTGAGCTCTTGGATCTGCAGCGCCCGCTCTTTAGCCACCTCGCCAACGCTCCTCCCTTCGAGCAGCGCCTGCTCCATGCCCAGGTCAAAGATTGCATAACGCAACCGCTTCTCTCGCTGACCATGCTCATAGCGGATGCGATCGAAGTTCTGTTCAGAGAGCGCGATGGTCCCCGTGAGGGACGCTATCTCCTCCTCGATGGCGAGCAAGCGCGCCAACGCCTCGTTGGTCTCCTCTGGGGCAAGGGCGGCTTGGGTCAGAGCGATGGCGAGCCCACGCAGGGTGTCATGAAATTGGTCGTGAAGAGCGTCGACGTTCACCACCCGCCTGGCATCCTGTTGCGCGGCGGTGACAGAACCACGGCGGGCGATGACAGGATCACGAGCCGTGCTGAAGATCTCAGGTAGACGCCCCTCGAGGCTGCGCCAACCCTCACTCATCTGCTGCTGAGAAACCATCGGCACTGTACCTGTGACGCGTTGGCGCGTGGAGAGCTGTGCGCCCATGCTGAAGAGCATGCCCCTCACCTTGAGCAGAGCTTGGCGCAACTCAGCGCCTGAGCTGTAGCGATCGCTTGGTTTCTTTGCCAAACAGCGGAGGACCAACGCGTCGAAGGCGGATGGAATCGGGTGGTCACGCAAGCGCGTCGAAGGAGGCGCAGGCTCCTTGCTCACCTGCGCCTGCAACACCTTCACGGGTTGCCCTGTGAAGGGTGGGTCTCCTGTCACCAATTCGTACGCGAGACAACCCACAGCGTAGAGATCAGAGCGCCCATCGCACTCCTCACCCATGGCCTGCTCAGGAGACATATACTCAGCCGTGCCGAAGACCTGGCCACGCATGGTGAGGGTCTCGGAAAACTCTGGAGTGCGCACCCGAGCGATCCCAAAGTCGAAAACCTTCACGATGTCCTTGTGACCACGCACCTCCGACAAGAGGATATTCTCTGGCTTCAAGTCGCGATGCACGACTTCCACCGCATGCGCGGCGTCGAGCGCGTCGGCGACCTGAGCCAAGATCGGGATCGCACGAGAGAGGGGGATGCGACCGGCTTGCACCAGGATCTCGTCGAGGCCCTGCCCTTGCAAGAACTCCATCACCAGATAGAACGAGCCATCTTCCATGCTACCAAAGTCGGTGATGTAAATGACGTTTGGGTGCTCAATACGAGCTGACGCCACGGCCTCGCGTCGAAAACGCTCGACGAAATCGCGGCTCGCGGCGAGCTCTGGACGGAGAATCTTGATCGCGAAGCGGCGCGTGAGCGTCTGGTGCCGCGCCTCATAGACGGCCCCCATCCCTCCTTGCCCTAAAAGACGGACGATTTCGAAGCGCCCGCCGATGACCCGCCCCACAAAATCCATCGGCTCTCCCGTATGCATCACTACTCTGTGTCGTTGAGCCAGAGCTCAACGGTGGCGCCCTTGGCGACCTCTTGCCCCGCCTTGGGCCTCTGCTTGAGAATCAAACCAGGGGCCCGATCTTCATCCTCCATCAAGCGGATGCGCCCCACCTGCAAGCCAGCCTCTTCTAGTTGCTTCTTCGCGCGCTTCAAGCGGCGCCAGCGCACACGAGGGACAACGACCTGCACCACCGCCACAACAGGCGCCACCGCAGGCGTGGGCGCAGGCGCCGCCGGAAGCGCTGCCACGACCGGGCCTTTGGTTGGCGCGCCAGACGATGCATCTTTTCCGGCGGAGACCACCACATAGGTGGCCGTCGCCGCGGGCACGCTCGAGCCGGGCAGCGGGACCTGTTTGATCACCCGGCCTGCAGCCTCTTGGTCAGCGCGACGCTCGAAGATCGCCAACCGCAGGTCTTTGGCTTCAGCCAGCTCTCGGGCCTGATCTACGGCCATTCCTACAAGAGCAGGCACTTCTACCATTTTGGGACCTGAGGTCTGTCCCACCAGTACTCGCAAGCCAAAGAAGGTGCCTACGCTGGCGCCGAGAGCGGTTATCAAGGCGACAACAACAATTTTGCTCGTATGCATAACAGCTCGAAGTTATCACATCTGGTGGCTCCTGAGGAATGGCTGGTCTCACCACCTCTCAACGCCTGGCGTCGCCGGGGTGCTACGCCGCCACCCAAGTGCTAGGCTTCGGCCCGCTTGCTTCTCTTTGGAGGGTTCATGAAATACTCGCTTCTTTTCGCTCTCACGATGGTGCTGGCTCTTGGTACCCTGCGCCAGGCCAACGGCGGGCCATCAAAGGCTGATATCAAGCTCGAGCGTTGGGCGCTGCCCAATGGGCTGCAGGTGATCTTCGTGCCCCATCACCGCATCCCCATCGCGTCCGTACAGGTCTGGTACCATGTGGGGTCGAAAAACGAGCGTCGAGGGATCCGCGGCGTGGCGCATATGTTCGAGCATATGATGTTCAAGGGCTCACGTCGTGTGCGTCCTGAGGCCCACGCAGAGTTGCTCTCAGCCCTCGGAGGCAGCGTCAACGCCTTCACGACCCAAGACGTGACCGCCTACCACAACACCCTGCCCAAGCAGTATTTCAAGCTCGCGCTGCAGCTCGAAGCGGAGCGCATGCGCAGCCTGATGATCAGCAACAAGATGCTCAAGAGTGAGCGGGAGGTCGTCAAAGAAGAGAAGCGCCAGCGCATGGAGAACGATCCCATCGGCCGCGCTTTTGAGGCGATCCACGAGCTGGCCTACAAAAAACACCCCTACGCTTGGACACCTGCTGGGGACATCGGAGACCTCGACCGCTCGAAGCTCGAGACCTACCAACGTTTCTATGAGCGCTACTACCAACCCAATAACGCGACGTTGGTGGTGGCTGGGGATCTGAAGCGGGGAGAAGTCCAAAAGGCCGTGAAGCACTTCTTTGGTGGCCTCTCAGGTGGCCCGAAGACTCCAGGCGTCTCCATCGTTGAGCCGCCCCAGAAGAAGCAGCGCTTGCTGCGCGCCGACTGGAACTCCCAGCTCAATGTCGTGCTCGGTGTGTACCATATCCCTTCGGCGCGCAGCCCTGACATCTCGGCGCTGCGGGTGCTCTCGACGATCCTCTCCGCGGGGCGAAGCTCACGTCTTCACCGAGCCATGGTACGCAAGCAGAAGATCGCCCTCGGCGCCGGTGGCTTCACCCGGCAGCTGGAACACCCTGGGCTCTTCTTTGTCTATGCTGTGGGGCTGCCCCAACACAACGTCGATACCTTGAACACCGCGCTGCTGGCCGAGATCGAGAAGGTCCGGGAAAAGGGTGTCACGCAGAAAGAGCTCTCCAAGGCAAAAAACCAGCTCGCTACCTCACACCTTCGTGGCTTGGCCACGGTGGAGGGCATCGCGTATCAGGTGGGGCAAGCAGCGCTGGTCCGGGGCAACCCCATGGCTTTCATCAACGACGCCTTGGCGCTGGACAAGGTCACGAACGCGGACATCAAGCGCGTCGCCGCTCGTTATCTATCACCCACGAACCTGAGCCTCGTGCTCGTGCCCGCCGGCAAAAGCAAGGGAGGTGCAAAATGAAGCACATCATTTTCTGTGTGCTGCTCACCACGCTCACGGCTTGCTCACCGCCCTCGAAGCTCCCACCTCCCAAAGGGGCAGAGGGCGCGTCCTCTCATGGTGTCTTAAAAAAGAAGGCTCCAGAGTCGCCCGCCCCCGATCCCTGGGCCGACGAGAGCCTGTTGATCAAGCAGCCCCCTGCCGCCCCGGCGGAAGCCTTCAAGCTCCCACCCATCCAGCGACATCCCCTCAAGAACGGGCTCTCGGTGTTGGTGGTGCGCGACCCCACCCTGCCGCTGGTGAACGTCAAGTTGCTGATCAAATCCGGCGCTGTCGATGACCCAGCCCATAAGGTGGGGCTCTCGGACTTCACCATGAAGATGTTGCGCCAAGGCGTACGTGGAAGGAGCGCTGATGAGATCTCCGCCAGGGTCGAGGCTCCAGGCGCCAGCCTCCACATCTCTCCGGGACATGAGAGCTCGACGATCTCTTGCTCGGGTCGCAGCAAGACCTTCGACCTCTGTCTGCAGACCGTCTTCGAGCTCGTGGCGCGGCCGACCTTTCCCCTCAACGAGATGAAGGAGGTGCGAGATAGCCTCCTGGGGCAGGTCAAACAAGCCCGTGATGACCCCGGCCAGCTGGCGGCGCTGCACTTTTACAACATGCTCTACGGCGACGACCACCCCGCTGGACGACCATTGACGGCCAAGAGCGTGGAGTCGATCACGCGAGGCGACTTGAAGCGCTTCCATGCTCGTCACCTCTTGCCCACGGGGTCGATCCTCGTGCTCTCCGGCGACGTGCCCACCAACATCAGCAAACGGGTGGGAGCACGCTTCTCCAACTGGCGGCGTGGGCGAGCCACTCGGCGCGTGATCGCTCCCGTCAAGAACCCAAGACCAGGGCTGAGAGTGCTGCTCGTAGACAAGAGCGACCTGACCCAAAGCTTCTTCATGCTGGGTCACGCTGGCGTGAACATCAGCAACCCCGCCAGAGACCCCCTCCGCCTGGTGAATTATGTGCTCGGTGGTGGAGGCTTCAGCTCACGTCTGATGAAAGAGGTGAGATCCAAAGGTGGAAAGACCTATGGCATTTCTAGCGCCTTCTACGCCCATCAGGCCGATGGGGTCTTTCGCGTACGCAGCTCCACACGTAACACCGAGATCATACGCACCTTGGAGCTCGTGCGCGCCGAGCTGAGGAAGATCCGCGCCAAGCCGCCCACCAAGGGAGAGATCAAGGCGGCCAAGGGCAAGATGGTGGGGAGCTATCCCATCCGCTTCAAGACAGCCTCCCAGCTCGCGGCATCACTGGCGCTGGCACAGCTGCGCGGACTGGGAGATCGCTATGTCACAGAGTTTCCCCTGCGCATTGAGCGCCAGGGAGTCAAAGAAATCGCCGCCGCTGCTCGAGCGTACGTCAAACCCAACCGGCTGCTCTGCGCCATCGTGGGCAAAGCGAGCGTGGTGGCACCGCTCCTCGAGGCAGCGAAGATCCCCTTCACACAGATCTCGTATCTGGCCCCCATCAGCGCACTCGAGCGAACAATGGCGCGGCGGGCAGCCAAGATCTCACCCGCCGAGCAGCGCATGGGCCGCAAGCTGCTCGACCGCGTCGTCAAGGCAAATGGAGGCGATCGAGCGTTCTCCAAGCTGCAGCGCTTACGGCTGCAGGGCACGCTTAAGCGTGGGATAGTCCCCGCAAACTACACGCTGCTGCTCATCGCACCCGACCAGGCGCGCCTCGACTTCGAGCTCGCCATGAACAAACCTGGCATGCCCAAGCTACGCCTGATCCAGGTGCTCGCCGGAAAGAAGGGCTTCAACCTGATCACGGGTTCGCCGCATGCGATGTCTGCCCAACAGGTCTCCGCCCTGCGGAGCATGGTTTGGCGCCGCCCAGCCTTCCTATTCCGCCATGCCGCGGCACGAGAGGTGCGTCTGCGTCCGAGCAAGGAGACTGCGCTGAAGGGCAAGCTGGCCCTTGACGTCTATCCGAAGGACGCCGAGCCTCTGACCCTCGTCTTTGCACCCAAGACCCTGCGCCTGATAGAAATGCGCCGCCGCGGAGCAGGTGGAATCTCACGCATCACCAGCTACAGCGATCACCGCAAGGTGGGCCATGTCTGGCTGCCCCATCACGCTGAGACACAGAGTGGCAAGAAGGTACAAACCTGGATCATCGAAAAGATCGAGATCAACCCGAAGATCACCAGCGCTGACATCACCCGTGGGGTTGCAGATCAGAAACGAAACTGACCTATTTTTGGGGACATTTCCCCTGGCTGGAGTGTCTTCCCCCACCGCTGGTGCTGCTTTCAACTCCTAACCCCCCAGCATTACGACATGTAGATAGATCCAAATAGTTGGAGCGAGTCTTGCTGTAGGAAGGCCCAGGATGCTGGCCGGTTCCCGCCGCCGCGTTCGTGATGGACACGGCGGTTGGGAGCCACTTTTTGGCAACTTTGTTAACAAGAGAGACCCCCCTTTTTTTATTTCGCGTTTATGGCATACCAATAACGCGTTTATACATCTTCCTTTACAGATAGCGCTCCTGCGTTGCGATATTGACCCGCATCTGCACAGCTACGCCACCTCCCTGCAATAACAGCACTTCCTGTCAGTCCGAGCGCCCGTTACGCTCTGCTGTTTTATATATAAATGTTCACTATCCGTGGAACTCTTCTACCGTTATCTCGTAACGCATAGGACGAACAAACCGGAGGGACATGTATGGTTTATCGAAGGTCTGGAATTATTGTGGTGTGTTGTGCTGCCTTGCTGGTCATGGTGGGCTGCCAAGGAGTCGTTGGCGTTGGTGCGCCCACCGAGGAGAAGAACTTCGGGGTGATCTGCCTCGAGGATGGGGACTGCGCCTCGAATATCTTGCAATGTGGGTTTGGTACCTGTGAAGCAGCCGTTTGCGAGTTTGACGCTGACTGCGGCACAGGCTTCATCTGTGAAGCGGCAGTATGCGTGGCCACAGAGTGTTCAGTAGACCAAGAGTGTGACGCTGACTGCGGCTGCGCCACAGGCCGCTGCGAACCACGAGAATGCGATCGTGACGCAGGTTGCAGCAAGGGCCGCGGCTGCGGCGCAGGAAAATGCCAGGCGCGCGAATGCAGCACCTCTGAGGGCTGCGGGCAGGGCCAGATGTGTGGTCATACCAATGGCCTGCTTGGCAAATGTGTCTCCGAGAAGTGTTCCTGCGACGCCGAGTGCGGCGAGGGCTTCAAATGTGGCCTCGGCAAATGCCGTCCACACGAATGTGACACCTCGGACGGCTGCGGGCACGGTTATATGTGCGGCAACACCTACGGATTGCTCGGAAAGTGCCACCGCCAAGGTTGTCAGGCCGATGGCGACTGCGCCTCCGATCACTTCTGTGGCCAGGGACGTTGCGTTCCGCGCGATTGCGACAGCTCGGATGGCTGCGGCCAAGGCTATATGTGCGGCTTCACCAACGGGATGCTCGGCCACTGCTATCGTGGCAGCTGCTCCTGCGATGATGACTGCGGCGCGGGTGGAAAATGCTCCTCCGGCCAATGTGAGGTCAAAGACTGCGGCTGTGATGAGGACTGCGGCGCGGGCGCCAACTGCTTTTCTGGCAAGTGCGAAGCGAAGACCTGCAGCACCGACGCAGCCTGCGGCTCAGGCTCACGTTGCGGCGACAGCAACCTCTGCATCACCAAGGACTGCTCCTGTGATGAAGATTGCGGCACCGGCGGCTCCTGCAACTCCGGCAGCTGCACGAGCAAGACATGTGACTCTGACGCTGCATGTGGCACAGGTGGCTTCTGCAACTCTGGCACCTGCACTGACATCCCAGAGCCCCGTCCAACCGGCGGCATGGGTGGGCCCCCTTGCTCTAGCTGCTAAACCAGCTAAACCCCGACTGAACCCTCACTCAGGGTGCGGAGGGTGAACCCAGCCAGTGTCCCTCCTGTGGTTCTCCCTCCGCCCTCCACTTCAAAACCCCACCCCCACCCCCACCTGCATTTGTGGCGTATAGGCCCCTGGCAGCAAGCTGTCAGGATCCTGAGTCAAGAAGAATGGTACGCTGGCGGCGACGAAAACGTCAAAATCGAAGTCGTGGGCGCGAAAGAGTCGCACCCCTGCTCGTAACCCAAAGAAGGCGCCACGATCTGTGTTGGTCTCAACGTCGCCAGCGCCGGAGCTCGCGTACCCTTCGAAATGCAGCAGCTGCCCGCCAAGAGAGGCGCTGAGATAGGGCGACCAGGTCTCGCGCAGGAAAAACTCGTAGGTCAGCCCTGCCTCGCCGCCCGCCACGACGCGCAGGACCTGCCCCTCACGTGGTGTGCCGTCCACTGCACCTCCACCAAAGACCCGGGCGAAGACCCTCCACCGCTCCGAGCCGCGCGTCAGCGAAAACCCCGCCGCTGAGGCGAAGGAGGCGCCCGCACCCGAGCGCGCCAGCACCTCGAAGATCTCGAAGCGAAAGCGTGTATGGCCGCGCACCAATACGCTGCGCATGGCCCGCTCTAAGCGGCTGTACTCGCGAATGTCACGCCCCAGGTAGACAGGGTCGCGCTTGAGGACACGCCGTAGCGCTTCTTTCAGCTTCTGTTCTAGGTCGGCCTGGAGGTTCTTCAGCGAGAATCGCAGCGGTACCTCTTGATTAATGCGCAAGGTGAGGTAGTGGGCTTTGGCCAGCGAAAAGAGCTGTACCATCAAGTATGAATCACAACCTTTGTCCACGGCGAGGTGGCTGGGGTGGTGCAAGAGCTGTGCGCGCAGCAGCTTGGTCAAACCGGAGAGCTCTGTGTCAGCGCGAACGTCCAGGCAGAGCTTCACCTTCGCTTGAGCCAAGCGTGGAGCGCTCATCAGCGTCATCAAGAGCCCCATCAATAGCATCGAGCGTAGGGTCCCGTGTAGCATCCTGATGTCCATGTTTAAAAGAGCACGCCCAAGGAGAGGGACGCGCCAGGCACCCAGGAGCCCACGCGACCGTGATCATTTTCGGTGTCGATGATATACGCCGGCAGGTGCACCTCACCCTGGATCACCCACTGGATCTTCGTGGCACGCATGAACTCCCAGCCGAAGACCAGGTCGACGTTGATGCCACCTGAAGCGAGGGTACTGCGCGTATCTCCCTCACGTGCGCTCTCGGCGCGAATGAGCTCGAACCAGAGCACCTCGAAGCGGCTGCCAGCGCCAAGGTAGAAGGACGTGATGCCCCGTGGGTTGAGGTAGCGTAAGAAGTGCACCGAGATGCCCGCGTTACCGCCCATATCGACGTGGCCTCCAGCAGGGTTGCGACGCACCGCCGTCCGGTTGGCGTTGAGACCAAGGTTTCCCATGGCCTCAATAGCCCAGTTTTCGAATTTGCCGCGATAGCCGACGTTGAAGGTCATAGGCGAAAAAATGCGCACCTCACTCTCCACGGCGCCACCATCCTGCACGGTGTCGATGATGCCAAAGCGCAGCTGGGTCCCGAGGGAGATGGCGAGGTGATGGGTCCCGCCAATCCAACGCTTGGGGATACGTGTATCAGCACGCAACACGGTGTCACGCTTGATGGTCGTGCTGATGGGCTGATTGTGCAGCAAGGCTTGCACCGCGCGCTCGGCAAATTGGCTCAGCTCGTCAGGGAGCAGCTGCTCCACCCACTCTTCGCGACCGTGGCCTGTGTAACGGGCGAAGGCTGTCCACCCCTCACGCAAGGGATAGAGCTCCACGCGCAGCGTCTGTTCGCACTTCTGCTTCGCCGCCGTAAAGCCCCCCTCGTGGGTAACAAAGTGCTCAAGGAGGCGCTCGAGGTAGGTCACCGGGGTTTGGCCGAGGGGCATCTGCGAGAGGTCATAGCGGGTGGCTTTCCAGCGTGGAGGACGTACCAGAGAAGCCCTTGGAGGACGTCTCAAGCGTCGTGGACGGAGCCTGGCCTTCTTCTGCTGGCCAAGGAGATCTACCGCAGGAGTCTTTGGACTTTCGTGGTCATCGACCTGTGGCCCACCCACCTTTGGAGCGGTGGGTTGGCTTGGTCTTATTTGTTTGGACGACGTCGGGGACGTGGTCGTTGGAGGTAAAGCCATCGTCTTCTCGACTGGACGTGCTGTAGGTTCCCGCAGCACCACCTCGACACAAACACGCCGCTCTTTGGCCAGCGCATCTCCCGTGCTGAAAATCCCAAGGATCACAACGGCTGACTTCCACACCATGCTCTTCATAGCTCCCTCGCAGCGTTCTCGTGGTCGTAACAGCGCCGAGCGCAACTTCGAAACTCCACAACTTCACCACTCTGCAATACACGAGCTGTGCCAGCCGCTGGAATGCTCCCAGCCCTTGTTTCAGGCCAGTTTTTTCGCGACATGGACGTGACGGATACACACTCTGTTAGCTTCCGTTCACAAAATGCGTGCCTCCTGGGTACACTGTGAGCTTCTCCACGTATCACCGGCGCCTCGCGCCAAGGAACCAGAGATGCGCTATGCTGCTAACATGAACCTCCAACGGCTCAACCATGTCGTGCGCCCTGAGGGAGAGCTGATTCACCTCTACCCTCGCGGTGAAACTCGACATCGGGGTGCGGTGCTGGCAGCTTGGGCCTTGGGTGCATCCCTCGCCCTTGCCATCTTGGCTGGCCTGCTCTCCTCGCAGGTCACTGGAGCGAGCCTGCTCTTGGCGAGCACCGCGGCCGTGGCCGCGTGTGTGGGCTTCATCGGCCTCGCCATGTGGCGCCTCGCCAGCGATCGGGTGACGCTGGAATCAACGGGGACGCTGCAGCTACCCACGGGCAAGGTCACGCCTGGCCGTGCGGGCGCGGTGCATATGAGCGAGGCGCGACAGGCACAGAATCCTCACCCCAAATGCTTCACTGTCAGCCTTGTGTTGCGAAACGAGGGCCAGACCGGTGAAGGCCAGACCGGTGAAGGCCAGACCGGTGAAGATTCCGCGCTGATGGAAACCTTGGGCCAGGCGAGCGCGTCTCCGTCTGACCTCGTAGAGGAACTCGCCGCATCCTCGGTGGAGGTCACTCAGCACACCGACGCGCTCTCGGCATGGTTGACCGCCGAGACCCTGGCCCATGCGCTGCAGGTGCCTCTTCTTGACACCTGTGGTGAACATGCGCTCTTGCGACTTCATCATGAGCTCGATCTCCCCCTGGGCGAACGCCTGCGACAACAAAAAGCCCCCCCCCACCCAGGCGACGCGCCAGGGCGGATACAGGCGACGCTCAATGAAGACGGCCTGCACGCCAGCTGGCGAGCGGCATCACCTGCTCTTGCGCTCATGGGCATCTTCGCGCTCCTTCAACTGGTCATAGGGCTAGCAGCGCATGTCTTCACGAGGACGGGACTCCCGCTCTTGTTGAGCGGTGGGGTCTTTGCCCTCACCGCCCTCTCACTCTTTGCCCTCAAGCGCCCCTATGGACTGCGCGTGAACCCCAAAGGCATAAGCCTCCGCCCACCTTGGGGCCGCGAAAAGCACATGCCGTTGACCAAGCTCAAGGTGGTGCGTGTCTCCTCCCTCCCCTTGCCCAGGCTGCTCCTCATGGGCGACGAGCACCTCGCCTCATGCCATCTGCCCTCCACCACTGCTGCGCGTTGGCTCAACCAAGCGGTCGAGTGGGAGGTCTCACGCACCAAACCAAGCGCAAACCACGTTGGTCCTTACCGCTGAAAGCGTATGACCTTGGAAACAACAGCTCCCAGGAGTCTCGTGCCCCGCGTCTTTGGCATCCTCTCGATCATCTTCTCCTGCCTGGTTTTCATCTCGGTGCTCATCAAGAGCCTCTCCATGGCGACCTACTCTCCTCAGCTCGAGGGCGCGATGTACGCAAGGGAGATGGGAGACGCCAAGGCCGCCCAGGAGGCGATCGTCAGCTTCTACGAAAGGACGCGCGTGCCCAAGGCGGTGACCGCTGGTGCTTTGGCGCTGATGTCTCTGGCGCTCTTTATGATCAGCCTCGGCCAGCTACGCTACCGCCCTTGGGCGCGGCCATGGACGCTGGGCTGGGCATGCGGCGGGCTCTTGGTGCTCTTCGCCATCGGCTGGATCGAGGTCCTTTGGGTCCACCCCAACTCTGTCATCTTGCAGACCGCCCTTGACGCAGCCGCCCAGGGAGGCGGGCACCAAGCGCAGCTCATGGCCATGGTCACCGGAATCATGACCGGCTCCGTAGTGCTAGCCCTCGCCAAGCTGCTCTTGTACTTGCCCTACCCGATCATCTTGCTGATCTATTTCACCCGCCAACGGGTGAAGACAGCCCTCATGAGAACCGACGACGTCGTCTAGGATCTCTTTCACCCCCAGAAGGCAGCCGATGAGAATCTCCGAGCATGCCGACCGCAGCGAAAAACTCGTCGGCCTCCGGGCCGAAGACATCCACAAATGGATCGACGATCTCTTCGACGCGGAGGGTTTCGACCAGCTGCTGCGCTTGGGACGATCGCCTGACTACGACCCCTACGACCACCGAAAATTCAGGCACTGCCAGGAGGCGATCAAAGACGCCTGTGACGAATTCGCTGGCAAGTACACGCCTGAGCAGGTGCGCGCCGTGTTCGAGTGCCATATTCGTGATGATTATGATGGCTATCTCCCTCATCGGGAGGACTTCGAAAACGGCACGTTCACCGAAAAATATCACGATAGCGAAGAGCAAGCGAAGGCTGAGCGCATCCTCAACCCAGCTGAACTCTCGGAGTATTTCAAGGGGCAGGCATACTCACAACATCAGCTGCATGCCAAGCGCCTTGGGACTGGGTTCCGGCTGAGGATCATCCTCCCCACCCTCGCCACCATCGTGCTCTTCGTCACCTCCGTCTTTGCTTTCGTCATCCCTGCTTTTCGCAGCACTATGCTCGATGGAAAGAAGACGATGGTCCGAGAGCTGACCTCTGCGGCGGTGAGCGTCGTTGAGTCTTATGCTCAACAAGAGCAGCAAGGCAAGCTCTCGAAGAACAAAGCGCAAGAGCTCGCGGCAGCGAAGGTCCGCGCCATGCGATATGGCGCCAAGGGCAAAGACTACTTCTGGATCACCGACATGCACCCCATGATGGTCATGCATCCTTATCGTCCAGATCTCGTCGGCGCTGACCTCGAGAGCTACACCGACACAAAGGGGCAGGGAGGCAAGAAGCTCTTTGTGGAGGCGGTGCACATCGTCCGCAAGCAAGGGGCAGGGTATATGGAATATCTGTGGCAATGGAAGGACGACCCGAGCCGCACCGGACCCAAGCTCTCTTATGTCAGAGGTGTTCCGTCCTGGGGCTGGATTATTGGCACCGGGATCTATCTTGATGACGTGCAGACCGAGATTGATCGCCTCACCAGGAACTTGAGTACCCTCTTCATCCTGATCGGTGCGGCGCTGGCAATTATGTTGTTGAGCGTCGTCTTGCAGAGCCGAAAAATCTCGGAGGAGAGGATCAGCGCCCAGATGGGTTTGCATGAGGCGAAAGAGCGCTATCGCGCTCTGGTTGACGCCTCGAAAGAAGGATACATCCTCGACATCGAGGGCGAGTGCATCTACTCCAATCGAACACTGCAACGAATGCTCGGCCTGAGCGCAGAGGAGCTCGCGGCGCGGAAGGTTTGGGATCTCCTCGTCCCCGGTGCCCCTGCAAACGAGTCGGCCCGGGAACACCTGATGAAGCTTAGCGATGGAGAGGCAAGGGCCAGTAGCTTCCCAGCGCAGCTCGCTGCCGGCAGTGGTGGCGTCGTCGATGTGATGGTGAGCATCTCGAAGATATTCTTCTCGCAGAAGAACGGGCACGTCATCTCCTTCCGCCTCGTGCGGCGTACGCGCGTCAGGAGCCTGCTCGAATCTTTTGTGGACGCCTCATCCCAGCGAGAGGAAGGGGCTGGCGTCCTCAAGGAACTCGAGGAGAGCAAGAGCGTGGGTCAGATAGTGGAGACCCTCAATCGGCTCTCACTGCTGGTGAGAGAGATGGCCGACCAAGGCGTACGCCCAGGCCTGCTGCGACACACCATTGGTGAAACCTTCGATGCATCCGTGGCAAGCTTGATGAAGATGGCCCTGAAAGAGGTGGGCAAAGCGCCTGTTCCCTTCGCGTTCCTCGCCCTCGGCAGCAACGCTCGCCATGAAATGACGATGTTCTCGGACCAGGACAACGCCCTCGTATTCGCGGACGTCAGCCCAGGCAAGAAAGAAGACGTCACGAAGTATTTTCTCGAACTCTCTGACCACGTCTGCTCAAACCTGAACGAGGTGGGTTACCCCTATTGCCCAGGTGGCATCATGGCGGTCAATCCCCAGTGGTGCATGCCCTTATCTGCATGGAAGTCTCGTTTTGGGGAGTGGGTCAACAACGCAACACCGAAGTCGATCCTCGAGTTCAATGTGTTCTTCGACATCCACTGCATCTACGGAGAGCAGGAGATCGCCGACGCGCTGACGGAGCATATCCACGACCTCACAGAAGATAATACAACCTTCTTCATGCACTTCTCCCGCAATTGCCTGCTCTACAAGGCACCACTTGATCTTCTCAGCAAAAGACGCGTGGACAAGAAGCGCACAGCAAAAAAACGCGCCGAGCAAGAGGAAAACCCTGGAACCATCAACATCAAAGAGTGCCTCAAGCCCGTAGAGATCTTTGTCCGAGTCCACGCGCTCAAACACAGGGTTATCGAGAGGAGCACCCTTGGTCGGCTAATGAAGCTGGGAGAAATGGGCGCGCTGCCCCAAGGAATCATCGATGAGAGCGTCTATATCTTCAACTACCTCTGGCGCATGCGCTTCTACAATCAACTGCTCTCTCACGCTGACCTCAAGCAGGTCAACGATAGCTTCGACCTTGGGATGCTGACGGAGGTGGAGCGGCAAAACCTCCACAATGTGCTGTCCCGACTTAGGGTGCTCCAGCAGAAGCTGTGCTCTGAGTTTCTTGGCATGCCCTTGCACATGATGCCTAGCGAGTAGAGAGTTTCTTCCATGACGACAGCTCTAAAGCTCTGGTTATTTCTGCTCCTTGTGTCTTCCCTGCAGTTGGCATCCCTGGCCCGCGCTGAGAGCAGCGACCCACTCGAGCCCGTCAAAGGTCTCTCCCCGAAAGTGCTCGCGCAGGTGCGCACCTTGGTGGCGCGCTACCACGCGCAGCAGCGCAAGCTCATGAGCCTCCCCAACTCGGCCACGTTGATCAAGCTGCCTCACGAGCTGAAGAAGCTCTGCCGTGCTGCCGATCTGGTGCTGCTCACCTTCTCTGAGGACGCGAGCCTGAGCCAGGCGGCCTTCACTCCCTTGCGACAGGAGCAGAACGGCCAGCTGCGTCGGAAAGATCTGCAGAGGCTCCTGCGCCACATCACCCTTCCAGACCCCAAGGCCACCTGGAAGGCGCTCTGGGCAGCTGGCGTGCTTGGTCCAAATACGAAGCACGGGCATGGAATGCTGATCAAACTGCTCGAAACGCCTTCACCCGCCTTCGCGCGAGTCCACGCCGCCGGGGCGCTGGCGAAAAAGAAGATAGGCAAGCCTGCGACGATTTGGCAACGCGCGGTGCAGGTGCTGCTCAAGGCCCTTGGAAACGCTGATGACACGGCGCGTCTGGCCCACAACTATCTTCCAAGGTTTGAGCCATGGATGACACGATGGCTCATCACGCGCCTGCTGAAGGCCGATCTTCGCAGCCCGTATTGGAGTCACGGCATGTCGCGCCTCGCACATTGCAACACCAAGAGCCTGCAGAAGCCGTTGCGAGCTCTCTTCCTGCGAGCCTTGAAGCACCCCAGGGTACAAGTACGTATTCACGCTCTCGTGGGATTACGAGACCAGGGGCTAAGACAGGACGACCTGAAAGTCCTCCGCAAAATAACGCGGGACAAAGACGAGAACGTGCGGCGCGTCTTCTACGCAGCTCTGAACAAAGAGGGGCCTTCGTCACGAGGGCCTTTGGCGTCTTCTTCACAGCGGCGAGGGCCTCGCCCGCCGCTGATGATTTGGACAGCCCCCCTTCTGCTGAGGGGCCTGAGAGATAACTCCCTTGATGCCGTGGCTGAAAGCGCCCAGAGCCTCATGTCCTTGGGCTACCGACCCGCCGTGCCCAAGTTGGTAGCGTTCTTGAAACGATACTTGCGTAACCCCAAAAACAGCAAGACCAACATGCACAATGCTTTTCGAGTCTCGGCCATGGCGGTGGTCACGTTGGCTCATCTGAAAGGATATGATTTCAACCGGAGCTATCGCAGGGTTGGAAACCGGCACCAGCACGCCACAGTGATCGTCAATCGGGACGCGCACTACCAGCGTGAGGCTCAGCGACTCTTCACCTGGTGGAAGATTCGTGGAAAGAAGATGCGCTGGCGCTGATCTGAATGTACCCACGATAGCCGGAGAGCAGTCTGAAACCACCTCGAAAAACTGTGGTTGGCGCCACCGCTGGTGGCGAAAAACTCAAGACTCATACGACATAAGATGCTGAAACAACATGGACAACTCCTTGGCCTGTGTCTTGCTTTGACCGCCAGCAAGGAGACTCACCATGCATCGCTCAACCTTTCATCTCGTGACACACATATCTTTGGCTCTGGCTCTAACCATCGCCACCCTTAGCGCTTGCGGGAACGACGAAGCCCCCTCCATGCCCGAGCCAGAGGAGGTGCGCTCAAACAAAGAGCGCGTCACCTCTCCGCAGATCATGGAAGACGATTTTTCCCAGCAAATCGCAGGCAACAGCGCCTTCGCGTTCGACCTCTACGCCCAGCTCCGTACAGAAGAAGGCAACATCTTCTACTCGCCCCACAGCATCAGCATGGCCTTGGCGATGCTGCACGCTGGAGCGCGCGGGACCACAGAGACACAGATCGCCGAGACGTTGCATTTTGTGCTGCCTCAAGCGCAGCTGCACCCAGCCTTCAACAAGCTCGACCTCGAGTTAGAGAGCCGTGGAGAAGGGGCCAAGGCGGCCGATGGCCAGCCCTTTCGCCTCAACGTGGTCAACGCCTTGTGGGGTCAGCGCGACTACACCTTCTTACCCGACTACCTCGATACCCTGGCGCTCAACTACGCGGCCGGGTTGCGTGTGATGGATTTTTCTATCGATCCCGAGGGGAGCCGGCAGGTGATCAACGCGTGGGTGGAGGAGCAGACAGAAGACCGCATCAAGGAGTTGCTGGCCGAGGGCGTCATCAGCAGCATGACGCGCTTGGTGCTTACCAACGCCATCTATTTCAACGCCGCCTGGGCAACGCCCTTCGAGGCGAGTAACACCACCAACGGCACCTTCACCCTCGTCGATGGCAGTGAAAAGACAGTCCCATTGATGCACGGCATGATGTCCGGTCGTCATGCGCGCGTGGGAAAATTGCAGGTGGTGGAGCTACCCTATGATGGCGAAGAGCTGTCCATGGTCGTGCTCTTACCAGATGCGGGGGCCTTCAATGAGGTGGAGGCGACTTTGACGGCCACAGGGCTCAAAGAGGCGCTTGCAGCAGCGCAAGAGTCGGGGATCACGCTCACCCTGCCGAAATTCGAGACCGAGAGCGCCTTCGGATTGAAGGAGACCCTCGAAGAGCTGGGCATGGTCCATGCTTTCTCGCCTGGACAAGCAGACCTCTCTGGGCTTGATGGCTCGCGCAATCTTTTCGTCAGCGCCGTGGTGCACAAGGCCTTCGTCAAGGTCAACGAAGAGGGCACTGAAGCAGCAGCAGCCACCGCCGTTGTGGTCGATGAACGGACCTCTATTTCTACTCCCATGACGGTGAGCGTCGACCGGCCCTTCGTTTTTTTGATTCAAGATCACGCCACAGGGGCGATCCTCTTTGTGGGCCGGGTGTTGGACCCAACTTCGTAGCTGACCGCTAAGGGTCCCTAAGGCAAACACCCTCGGCGCATCAGCGCACCATGCCAAGCCCCATTGCCGTCGAAGTTGTAGAAGGCGTGCAGCTTGCCGCCAGAGCCCACCACAGTGCTGATCATCGGCTCCACGTTGGAGGTCACATAGCGAAAGGACCCTGCGCCCTCGAGCCAGGCGGCCTTGGTGGGATAGCTCGCATCGGCCAAAAAAACCAAAGGGTGCCAACCGTCGGCCACGGCCTTGTTGACGCCTGCTTCGGCGTACGCGAACTGGTATTGACCAGCTCTTTCCACCAGCGCACCTGACCAACTCCCGTTACCGTCGAATTTGTAGAAGGCTTCAAGGGCACCTCCAGCGCTGACCGTCGCGGCGATGGTCCCTGACAGATAGTCGGCGTCCACATAGCGGTACTCGTCACCACCCCAAAGCCACGCGCTATAACCAGGAGAGCTTGCCCAAGCGTGGAAGCTAATGGCCTCAAACCCCTTGGCCACAGCGGCGTTGACCGCGCTCTCCCCCCGAAAGAATTGGTACCCGCCAGCTTTGACCATCAGCACGCCATGCCACGGCATGTTCCGATCAAAGTTGTAAAACGCCTCCAGGGTGCCACCCGACAGCACCACTGAGCTGATGTTGACCGCCACGTTGGTACTGATGTAGCGATATTCACCGCCTCCCTCGAGCCAGGCACCATAAGAACCACCACCAGAATCCGCGGCGAAGGCGATGGGGATCCATCCCTGGGTCACCAGATCGTTGACGGCGGAGGCGCCACGCACGAATTTGTGCTCACAAACATCCGAAACAACACACGCTCCCTCAGCGCTGCAGATCTGACCCAGAGCACAACAGGCGCTCCCGCACACGACCGCGTCGCACACACACTTCGCCTGCACACAGCTCGCATGGGTTGGGCAACTCCCAACCTCGCAAGGATAGCCGCAGCCGTCGTCGGCCCCACAAGCTTTGCCCTCGCAAGACGCTTCACAAGAGTTCAAAACACAGACGCCGTCTTCACAGTGCTCCCCCGCGTCGCAACTGATAGCAGGCTCCCAGTCGAGGCAAGGATCTGAATCCGACTGCCCACAACGTTGAAAGCCTAGGTCAGAACAGCGCCGGGTTTCTGCTTCACATTCGTCCTCACAAGCAGCAGAACACGCACCTTCACTGCAAAAAGGTTCGTCTGGCGGGCAGGCTTGGGGCTCTGACCAGCGAGCGCAGCCCTCCAAGAGCTGACAAAGCTGGATCTGATCGCCCAAACAGGTCGTCTTACCCACCACGCACTCATTTTCGCAACTCAAGCCGCTATCAGCGCCACCAGCACCACCATCGGTGTCAGCGATGTAGCCAGGGTTGCGCTCCGTGCACGCGCAGAGCGTCAGCGTGACAAGCACCAAAGTGCTTCGGAGGACGCGAAAGTGAAACATGGGACAGCCTCCCTCGGATTTTCCGGGAACATGGCAAGGGAGGGCCCCAACCGCCAGCTTTTTCATGGAGTGTCGAAGGAACACTTCCGACACCACCATGATAGGGTGGGGCATGCAAATGACCAAAGCCGCCCTCGTCTGTGCGCTGCTCACCTTCCCCGCCTGTGGAAGCAAGAAGCAGCTCGACCAGTCGGTAACCCAGCTCCGTGTCGCCGCCGAGAGTGGCAACTATGAGGCCTTCAAAGCCATCACCCACCCCCTGCTCTGGGAGAAATTCCCCGCTTCACAGCTGACACGGGTCTCCAAGGCCCTGAGAAAACTTGGTGTCTTCAAAGAGCGCACCATGCGTCATATCAAGGTGGAGATGGGAAACAAGCGCAAGGGCGACTACACGCTACGCTATGAAAAGGGCAGCGTGGCGCTAGAGATCTCTGTAGTGCAGAGCAAGATCGTCTCCTTCAACTTCACAGGCGACGATCTCGCCAAATCCCTGCAGGCTGTCTCTCATGCGGAGAAAATCGCACGCTACGCCAACTTCGAGGTGGGTCACTTCACCTTCCTTGACAGGCCTGGGGGAAAAGACCGGCGCAATAATATCTTCCAATTCGATCAGCCCATCGCCTTCCGGCTGCGAGTACATGGCCTGAAGCTGGTGAACGATACGATCTTCTTTGTCACCGATCTGAAGGTCACAAAGGATGGCAAGACGGTTTTCTCACGGCCTAACTTCGCAGGCAGCGACAAACCCATCCCCACCAAGGGGCTGCCCGTAGGCACCCTCACGGGGACTATCCGCCTCCCCAAGGAGGCGGGGACCTACATCGCACATTTCAAGGTCACCGACCGCCACGCCAAGCGCTCATTGAATCATCAGCAGGCCATGGTCCTACAACCCTAGAACTCCCCTGCCGGGACGCCTGCTGGGGACCATGGACCCCGATCTGTGCACTCCTCGGTTGCAGCCAGCGGGCCTAGCGGCCAAAAAATCCCGTCAAATCAAGCAACACAACACAGGCATGCGCTTTGCTTCAGCTCTCCTTGCCTATGGAAGGCAAGGAGGTCGTGATGCACCGCGTTGTAGCTCTTGTGTCGATGGTGGCCTTGGCTCTGATTCTTTCCCCCTGGGCGAACGCCGCACCAAAAACTGTGGAGACGAACGCTGCTGAAAAAGGGAAGAAGGCACACACCACAAAGGTGGTGCTCCGCTGCGACCCCTTCGCGCTAACGAAGGTCCTCCTCAAGCTGGCCGTGAACCCACGCACCAAGATGCTCTCGGCAGCCCTCGAAGGCATGGCGGTCTCCCTAACGAAAACCGGGCAGCGGATCGTGCATCTTGAAACGCCGCGCACCATGGTGGCCTTGGCATCGCCTGCAGAAGAGCCCCTGCCCACCACCTTCGAACCTCGCTGAGAGTCGTCAGTCCACCGGCTCTATCAACACCAGCGAACGCGCGGGGAGCGCTAAAGGAAAGCTCGCCTCTTCGCTTAGAGGCGCTTCATTAGGCGTGTCAAAGCGCGTGATGCGCGCTCTCTCAACGGGTGACCCCTCACGCACCAGAGCGAGAGTCCGTGGTGTATCTGCAGTGTTCACCAACAACACCCGCAGTGATCCGTCCGCGCCCTTGGACGCGAGGACAGCGCCAACTCCCCCTTCGAGCCTCCCGCTCTCATCGTCCAGCGGCGGCAAGCGCAAGGCGCCAGGGGTGATCACCCGCGCCAGCAGCGCATAAGCGTGATAGAGAGGCTTGGGCGAAAGATCGTGCCGCAACAAGCCGAACGGAATCCCCTCGTAGAAATCATAGAACATGGTGTGGTGTGCACGGTCGAGCCCCGCCGCAGCCCCCAGGGCGAGCACCCGCGCCACGAGCAGCGGAACATCCATGCTCTCTGGGTCCCAGTCCTGATGGGCACCCCCAAGATTGGGGCCCCACTCTGCCAACACCAACTCGGCTTGCTTGTAATGTGTTGACTCCGCCAAGAGCCCCTCGAGGTGGGCAATCTCGTCCACCGTCTCCAGCGCCTGTTCAGGCTTGGGGTAGGCGTGGAAAGAAAAGAAGTCCACTGGGATCGCGGCGGCGTCGAATGAGGGAATGACCTCAGCCGCGGTGGCAGCGTGTGCAAAGCTTCCGACACCAAAACGGAGGGCCTTCACGTCGGCCTTGGTACTTTCTTCCCGATAGCTATCCAGCGCCATGAGGGTCGGAATCGCCAACCCTGAAAAGAAGGCATCGGCGCCTGCGGGCCAACCATCATGCCAAAAATGCGGCATCTCGGGTTCGTTCCATACCTCCCAATATTGGACGGAGCGACCGGGCTCGCCGCCTGACCCCTCCACCACACGCTTCACCAAGCCCGTCGCAGCCGCCGCGAAGACTGCCGCGTTGGCGGGCGCAGCATTGGAGACACCGTTGGTGAAGCTCGACATACAAGCGACGCTCTTGGGCGATGGCAGGCTCGAGAAGCGTTGAGCCTCCCTTAATGGCTCTTCACGCGAAGAGAGCGCGCGCGGCACGAGATCGATATTGACGAAGGGCTGCGCGCCAAAGGCGTGGGAGACGTCAATGACCTTGCGCACGTAGTCTAGAGCATAACGAGCATCGTCTTCCGTGTCGGCGAGGGTGACTGGGGTAGCGTCGACGGTGGTGAACCAATCGCGCGACGCCATCAGGTCTAGATCGTTGGTGCTGCAACTCGTGGTGGAGCAGCCCGGCGGAAAAGCTTCTGTGGGCAGACCCATCAGCTCTGCCACGCAAGAGCTGCCATCGGTGAGCGTGGGCAACACTCGCGTGGAGACCTCCCACCGCCCCACACCCACGCGCCACTCCGAAAAGCCGGTGGACTTCATCGCGTCGATCATGCCCGCCTGCTGATCGTAGGCGAAGAGCGCGCCAGAGAGGTCGTATTGTCCCAGGAGCTGTATCGGCAAAGGCAAACCAGCGCTGGTGTCAAAGCGAAGCGTCCAATCAACCGCCACCATGGGTGCGTCAACGCTCGCCTCCTTTGAACCCATATCGACGGGAGAAGTACTCTCGCTGCAGGCTGAACAGAGGAACAACACCAAAATCCAGCGCATGACTAACGCTCGACCTTCAATACGAGGGTCGCCGAGGATGTCTCGTCTTTGTGTTTTTCACTGCGCCGGCCGCGCATCATGCGCACAAAGCGCCACCTCTGTTGCCCCTTGACGAAGATCGAGAAGTTCTCTCCGGTGCGCGTTGGGAGGGTCCAGCGCACCTGACCACGCTCGCGACGCCAGTAACCGACCTTCACAGCTCGCGGAGCAACCTCGATGCGTGTGTTGTTGCTGGGCTTCCAGTTGAAGCGCTCATGTTGGATCAACCATGACGAACGCGCAGGCACACGCGTTGATGAATACACCAGCGAGTCTTCAGGGCCACCCCTTGGGCCACTATGTAGCCGGATGGTGCGACTGCGCTGGGCCAGGGCGCGCTTCTGCCGGATGAACGCAGCCTGCTTGCCTTTGACCCGAGCAAAGAGCAACACCGTGCGCGGGAGGCGCAGCAGACGCCCCTTGGAGGCCACACTCAGCTTTGTGCCCCCAAGGCGCAACTCCATGTCACGTAGGCGCACGTTCATCACACGAACCTTCACGTTGGCTGCTCCTGCGCGCTGCAGCCAGCGGTAACGTTGCCAGCTTTTTTCGGCTCGCATGGCACTCTGCAGGTTTTTCGCCTGCCCGTTCATCTTATGAGCAAAGATCATCAGCTTACCTTGGGACGCTTGGAGGACCCGCATCAGCCGCCCAGCCTGGCGGATATCGATGAAGTTGTTTCGCAAGAGCTTCACCTCTGAGATGCGTGTAATGGGTGCGCTGATATAGGTATCCATCAGGGAGGAGTTGAGCTTCTTGACACCCTCCACCACCAGATCGAGCACCTTGCCCCCTTGCCGACCAGGCGCGTTTTCGATGGTGAACTTCAGCATGCTGATGGCGATGGTCTTGAGCTGCCGCCGCTTGGCGCGCTGCAAGGCAGCGCTAGCGCTCTGGTAGTCGCCGAAGACGCGTTTGGCGGCGGTGATACCGAGCTTCTTGGCGTTGGCGTATTCGCTCTGCCGCGAGGCTGCTGGGGTGCGGTCGAAGTTGATCGGTGGATTTGGGGCGTAGCCAGGCTCACGCTTCCGAATGCGTTTTGTCGCTCGGGCCAAACGCTTCAACGATTTTGTGATCGCGTTGATATTGGCCGTGGCCAGGCGGGTTTGTCCCTTGCGGAGTTGGGCGCGTACGGTCTTGAGCGTGCCCGTGAGGGTGCGGTTGACGAAGGCCACCTCGCGCTTGAGGGTGGTGAGCTCGTCAGCCTGGGCGGGAGCGGCGAGCAACAGAACGAGAAAACACGAGGTCGAGATCCACCAGCGGGACATGAGGCGCTCCTTTGAAGGGGTCGTCATGTGAGGGTAACTCATGCCTTCCCGTGGTCGCTACAGATCATCTGCCACATGTCATGTGTCTGTGACGACACACATGCCAAAAACTCGAGGTGGCACGCGGAAAAACCGAGATGGCACGGGATCTGCTTTGTGGTGGGGCATGTTCAAACGCACCACTCCAAGGCTCCTTCATCGCTGGCGGTCGCCGGTACTCTGGCTCCTCTCTGCGCTGCTCGTCTTGGTACTCTGGCTCCTCTCTGCGCTGCTCGTCTTGCTAGCCGCGGCGCTCCCAACCCCTCTCTGCCATAAGATACGTGGGATCTCGTTGGTCTTGATCTGCGCGGCAACAGGCGCCGCGCTGGCCATGACGTGGCATGCCTGGCGCAGGGGCATACTCAAACTCAAGAGGGAAACATGGCTACGAGCGCTGCTCTTGCTCGTCGTGGCGAGCTACACGGGTGGTCAAGAGCTGTCCCAGAGGCAAATCACAGAACAGGTGCTGAGTGCACCCCCAGCCGAGTTATCCAACGTCGGTCGACACGTGATGGTGGGCTACAAAGACGTGCACGACATCAGACACCTCGTGGCTCATGGTGCCGTTGGCGGGCTCTTCATCACCAGCCGCAACTTGCGTGGACGCTCTGTGGACCTGCTGCGCCATGAACTTGCTTCCCTGCAGACGCTGCGCCGTGAGCGTGGCCTGCCAGCGCTGATCATCGCCGCCGACCAAGAAGGTGGCGTTGTCTCGCGCCTCTCGCCTTGGCTCACAGCCCTTCCGCCCCTCGCCGAGTTAGCGTCCATAACGCCTACTCACCGCCGCCACAAAGCAGTGCGCCGCTACGCCGCTATACATGGACGCGAGCTTGCTGCTTTGGGTGTGACGCTCAACTTCGGGCCTGTGGTCGATCTGCGCGCTCGGCGAGCGGCCGGAAGCGCCGACCTCTACAGCCAGATTCCACGACGTGCAATCCATCACGATCCAGCCCGAGTACGCGAGGTGGCGCATATCTACGCGCGCGAGCTCCTCAGCCACGGTGTCACCGCGACGTTCAAGCACTTCCCAGGCCTCGGCCGCGTCACCGCTGACACGCACCACCGCTGACACGCACTTTTTCCCTGGGCGCCTCGATGTCTCTGTGGACACCTTGCGAAAGAGCGATTGGGTCCCCTACCGCCAACTGGGCAAACGAAGCGCCGTAATGCTGGGTCATGTGCGCTTGCTCGACGGCGAGCTGGCGTCTTCATCCGCGAAGGCCGTGAGCTGGCTGCGGCGAGAGCTTGGCGCCCAAGGGTTGCTGGTCACCGATGACCTCTGCATGGCGCCTGCCTGGGCGCGGCGTGGCGGCATGGGAGAAACCGCCGTCCGGTCCCTCGCTGCAGGCGTCGACATCGTGCTCGTCGCGCTGGAGCCACGACAAGTCTATGGTGTTCTTGGGGCCCTCCTCGAGGCGCGGCGAACAGGGCGGCTCTCCCCAGAACGGCTCAGCACCAGCAGCACGCGCATGGATAGCGCCCTTCGTCCTGAAAGGGTACAAAGGCCCCATGTTCGCGCGTCCACGACTCACCCTGCTCATCTTCACGTTCGTCGTGCTGGGCGTGGGATATCGCGCGCTCTTCATCACCCAGGATAACTCCCCCGAGGTCTTCTTCTCCGCCGACGTCCAAGCGCGCACCACCTACGACGAGATGGTGAAGACCTTTGGCGCCGACGAGATCGTGCTGTTGCAACTGCGCGGCCAGGAGCTCAACCTCGCCGGCTTGCGGCTGCTTCATGAGGTCGGCGAGAAGCTGAAAAAGACCGCCGGGGTGGTGCGGGTAATCTCCCTCGCCCACAGCGGCCTCGACGATGGGCCAAACGATGAGCCAAACGATGAGCCAAACGATGAGCCAAACGATGAGCCAAACGATGAGCCAAACGATGAGAACATCGAGGAGCACCACCTCCCAAGAGCGCAAGGCGAAGCGTCGAAGATCGCGCTCTATGCCAAGCTCGGACTCTACCGGAAAAAGCCCGCATTACTTGGTGTCGCGGCGCTGGTGGTCATGCGAGGCGCCGAGCCGCGCCTAGCCCTTGCGCACGACCTAGAGGCACTCGCCGCCGATCTACGACAACGTGGCCACACGCCGCTCATCGCGAGCCTTGCCACTGCCAACGCCGCCATCGATCGCGAATCGCGGCGCTCCCTCGCGCATTTCATGCCGGCGGTGGTCGGCGTCGCGCTCTTGATCGCGCTCTTTGTCTTCCGTTCCCTTCGAGCGGCCGCGGCTATTTTGCTGCCTGTGGGTGGCAGCGTGCTCTTGGGAGTCGCTGGGCTGCAGCTCTTAGGCGAGTCGCTCAACCTCGTCACCGGCATGCTGCCTCCCCTCGTGCTCGCCGTGGGCAGCGCGGGCGCGATCCACCTCGTGACCCACTACGCCACATGCTGTGCCGAAGGGCTCAGCCCCGAGGCAGCCGTGGGCTCGACCCTTCGCGCCAAGCTCGTACCCACCACCTTCGCCTTTGGCACCACAGCCCTTGGCTTCGCCTCTTTGGGCCTCTCTGAGGTGCACGTGGTGCGCGTCCTTGGTCTCGCGGCTAGCGGCTCGTTGCTCATAGCCCTGCTCTTGGTGAGCGTGGGCACGCCCTGCTTGTTGCTCTGGCTGCGTCCCACACTCAGCGCCCCTCCCCATCGACGCCGCGTCCTCGAACGCCTGGCGCAGGTGGGGGTCAGGCGGCGCTGGCTGTGGATCTTGTTGGGGCTGGGCCTCATTGCTGGCAGCTTTGGTGGCATGCAAAGGCTACACAGTAGCTTTGACGGCTTCGACCTGCTGGCGGAAGACGCCCCAGAACGCATCGCCTACAAGACCCTCGAAAAAGAGGGCGTCGGCCTGGGCAACGTCGATGTGTGGTTACGACTACCCTTGGCTAATGAAAACGCGCTGCTCACACGCATGCCAGCTTTGGGAAAAATGGTCGGCGAGCTGGAGGGGAAAAGTGGTGTGAGCGCGGTCGTCAGCGCCCATGACCTGCTCTCCCTCGTAGGGTACCGTCAAACTGGGCGAGCCACACCTCCGAGCGATTTCACTGCGCTGCAAATCATCCTCGACGAGCCGAGCCAGAAGCGGCTGCATCAAGGGTTACGCCTCTTTTGGCACCCCCAGAAAGGCCTCAAGGTCTCGTTGCTCTGTTTGACGGCGGGACCGGAGGTGGTGAGGGCCCGGGAACACCTGATACAGAAGCTGGCGAAGCGTTATTTCCCAGGCGTGCCCCTGGAGATCAGTGGGCATTTTTCCATGCTCGTGCATACCCCAGACCAGCTGATGACCACCCTCGCCAAAAGCCTAACGCTCAGCGCGACCATCATCGCGCTGCTCTTGCTGCTCTTTTTCCGCTCCTTGTGGACAACGCTCGTGGGCATGATCGCCAACCTGCTGCCCATTGTGTGCGTGCTGGGTTTGATGGGCTGGCTCGGCCTGCCTGTGGATGTGGGCACCGCAATGGTCGCCACTGTCGCTCTCGGCATCGCGGTGGATGACACCTTTCATTACCTCTACCACTTCCAAAAGAGCGGCAGCCTGCTCTGCGCCGCGCGCATCGCAGGGCAGGGGATCGTCGCCACATCGGTGGTGATCGCTGGGGGCTTTTTGGTGCTCACCCTCTCAGGCTTTTTGCCGGTGGTACGCTTTGGTCTGCTCACGGCGCTGGCGGTCGTCTTCGCCCTCGGGGTAGACGCGCTGCTGCTACCAGCCCTGCTTGGGCGTCGGGATGACAGCGGGTGTGCCCTCTGAGGCACCCCAACCCTACTCCCCAGAGATCAACCGGTCCCCCTCCCGTGGCCAAAACCACACGCGGTTGTCTTGGTCTGCGCTGACGAGCATCTGCCCCCTGCGTACAAATTGCACCAGGTTGACACGGTCGGTGTGAGCGCGAAGCTCCTGCACGGGCTCGCCCACGCCCTGCTCATCGACTGTGCGCAGCAACACTCGTTTGCGTTTGTGTTGATACGCCAGGAGGCGCCCATCGGCGCTCATGCTCAACTCGTTGGGTCGCAGCGCATGGGCCAGCTTCTCCCTAACGTCGCCATGTTCGACCCAACGCTCTTCGCCCTCTCGCCTTTGCTGCTCCAAGAGGTGTAAACCCTTGTTTCCGTCTACCACAACGCAGCGCCCCATTCCCACGGCCACAGCAGCGATGTCTTGCCCCTCGAGGATCAACTCTCCCACACGACGCGCCGTGCTCAAGCGGTAGACCAACACACGACCGAAAATCCCAAGGGCGAAGAGGTCTGCCTGCTGCGATAGAGCGCAGCATTGGATCAGCTCTCCCTTGAAGTCGACCGTACGCGGTTTGCGTTCGCCTGTGATGTCGACAATGTCCACCTGAGAGGCGCTGACCAAGAGCGCCGTCTTACCATCCTCTGAAACACGGGTATCCGCCGCCACATGAACAATGGAACGTTTGATGAAGCGCACACCGAAGAGCCCATGCTCTGTCACATCAGCCACGAAGAGCAGTGGGGTGAGGTAATCCTTGTGGTCTTCGTTAGCAAAGGAGAAGAACTCATAGCTCCAGGCTGCCTGCACCAGGACGCCCCCGTTGACAGCGGCCTCGCCTCGGAGTTCGACAGGCAACTCTTCGTATGTATGAGGACGCAGGCCGAACACTTCTTTGTGGCGAAGGCGCCATGCCTCGGAGCCTCGCGTCAAAGCGTAACCAACCTGGCCATGGCGGGCAGCGTCATCCACGCGTAAGAGCCGCCGTCCGCGGCCCAGGCGCAGCTCCTCGGGATGAGGCACAGAGCAGCCCACGGGCCCAAGGCAACTCTTGCAAACCAAGCGTTGGCAATAGGGACAGGTGGTGTCGGCATGCGGGACATGACAGTGGGCGCAAGCTACGACGCCATGAGATTTGTCGAGCATGGGCCACTTTAGCAGCTTCGGTTCATGATCCGAAACACCACCGCCATGCTAAGATAGAATGAAGATCACTGAGGGATGGGGATAATGCGGCGCACACGTCAATACAAACACCCACGCATCACCACAGCTCTACTGCTCGCCTTCACGCTCTTGATGGCCTCGAGTTGCCATTGGGTCGCAGCGTACGAGCAGGATTGGGTGAGCGCGGACGCGTCCGCCAGGGACGCTCGTATTGTTGACTTCAACAGTGAGAAGGGTGACGGCTCCGCAGACGCAGAGGTCAACGTTGAGCCCTTCACCCTCGAGGGTGAGGTTGACCCGCTGAGAGAAGGGCACTCACCGGTGATCACCGTGCATGGCGCAGGCTACGCTGTGGCGTGGATCGATGGAGACCAGGGTGTCTCCGTACAGAAGTGGGATGTGGGCTCATTGGCGCTCATAACCTACCCAGGACCTGCCCGGACTCCGGCGATCACCTCCACAGTAGAGGGGCTCTTTGTGGCCTGGTCAGAGAAGAACCTCAGCACGGGCCTGCCTGCAAGCCTTTGGGTGGCGAAGGACCTCGGGGACACACAACGCATGGGTGGAACTTATGACAACCCGAGGTTTTTCACTGCTGACGGAACGCTCCACATACTCGCCTCGACCCACCTCGGACTAACGCCCTGCACGCCCCATACGAAAATGTTGCAAATAGCCTATGATGGACAAGCATGGGGGGCTTCCATCAATGTGTACCCGCCCGAAAGCACGTGGAGCACGTTCTCTCCGCTTCCCTTGGCGTGTCCAGATACATGCTCCCCATCCACCCACGGCCTGCTCTGGCTCTACAACAACGAAGCCACCATCAGCTATGCGACCGATGAGCAGCAATCCATCGAGGTGCGCTTCAAGCCCGTCACCTTCCCAGCTACAGCAAGCCAATCTCTTTACTCGTCGATTCCACACACGATCCTCGGCAAGCATCCCTATCACTGCAGCGAGCCCAACCTGCCTCGTCGGCGACCGGACGCTTTGGACAGTGACGGCAAGATCTTTGTGGCTTGGAGTGATTGGGTCTCGGGCACTTCGGGAACAGGCGTACACCTGGCAAGCCTCACGCCTGGTGATCCATTGCCAGCCACCACCCCCACGCTGGTCAGCACTGACAGCCTCTTCCCCCAATTGCTGCTCCTCGAAGGCGTCAGCGAAGTCCAGAGGCTCTTGATTTACGTGCGTCAAGACGGCGGTCAGTCCACCATCATGGCACGCTTCTTCGATGCCTCTGGAGAGCTCCTCGACGAGGAGATTCCCCTTCTCGAAAGAGAGCTGGGCTTCGAGATTCAGAGCCTGGACGTTGTCGTGAAACGCGCTCCAGAGGGCCAGGAACTCGGCATTGTCTTTTCTGAGGAGAACACGATGGTTGACCCAGCGTTCCCAGCGCGCAACGTGCACTTCTTCCGTGTGCGCTACAACCCAGTGCCCTAAGCCAACGCCTGGATCCCCGTTTTCACGGGGATGACAGCTTCGGTTTTCACGGGGATGACGGGTTTGGGTTTCACGGGAATGACGGGTCCCTTTTCACGCAGACCCTCTGCTCAACGAGTACGAGCCACTCGGATGCCGGTGAAGCCGTCGCGATAGTCAGGAGAGTGCTGCAGGCGATAGGCCGCACGCAGATACATCGCGGCGCTGTCCGCAGCGCCCCCGCGCAGCATGCGATAGGTACCGGTGGCGGGGCCTGCGGGGTCACTTACGGCGGCTGTAGGATAAGGCGCACGCCAGTCGTTGCACCACTCCCAGACATTCCCGGCCATATCGTAGAGGCCCGAGCTGTTGGGCGCTTTCTGCCCCGCCTCGCGTATCTGACCGTCCGCGCTGCTGACGTACCAGGCGATGGCCCAGGCTGCCTTGTCCAGCAAAGGGTCGTCTTCTAGGTTCGGGAAATCGGCCTCGTTGCGCACATCGACGCAGCGCAGGATGTCGCCGTTGTAATAGGTCGTGGTAGCACCAGCGCGGTAGGCGTATTCCCACTCAGCCTCCGTGGGCAGCCGATACCCTTCACAGGCATAGATGCCAGCGCCCGCGCTGGCCGTGGTGGGCGTGCAGCGCACGGCGGGGCCAACACCCTCACAGCTGTAGCAGCTCGTCAGGCTCGCCTCCGTCGACAACGCGTTGCACAAAGCAGCCGCCTCGTGCCAGCTGGTGTTCTCCACAGGGCATTGAGAACCGCAGAGTTCGTAGAACGAAGGGTTGTAGCCCATGAGGCGAAAGAACTGCGCCTGGGTGATCTCCGTGGAGGAGAGTTCGAAGTCGTGCGTCAGGGTCACCGGGTGTTGCACCTCTTCATAGACGCGACAAAGCTCTGTCGCGGGTGATCCCATGGTGAAAGAGCCTGCGCTGACGGTGGCCCATGATAGGGGCACCTCGGCGCCCATATCGGGGCCAAAGTCGACCTGGTCTGGAGCATCAGGTTCACCAAGCTCCATGGGCGCGCTATCAGGAAGCACGGGGTCATCGCTACTGCAAGCGATGCCCAAGACGCCGATGGTGAGCAACAACGCCCTAAGGCGGCTGGTCGAAATGAGGTTGTCACGCTGATGGCTGAAGACAGAGCAGCTCATGGGTCGAGGCTCCTCACGTAGAAGTCGTCGAAGTAGGTCTCGAGGTCAAACTGAGCCAAGCCCACCAGGCCCGCGTGGAGATGCGGGTTGGGGCTGGTATCCTGGATGCCGATCTGCTCGATGAAGACAGTGGACGTGTCTTGGGGGTCCACCACCCGCACATCCCAGGTGGGGAGGCCGCCTTCGTCGCGAAAGTCGATGACGATGCGAAAGTCTTGGATGCGTGGGGGGTCAAAGTTGGCGAGCTCGGCGCAACCAAGGCATTGAATCGGTACGCAGCGCCCCTGCTGGCAGTTTTTGGCCCAAGCATCGGGCAGCGACTCACAGTCCGTACGCTGCGTACACTCCAAGAGTTGGTCGAAGGCATCCACGGGCTGCTGGATATCGCTGACCAACAGCCCATGCTCGTCTTCTTCGTCGTAGACCTTGAAGATGGCGATGCGCAGCCCCTGTTGTTGGTCTTCCTGGCTCTGATCGACGCGCACGCGATAGAAGCGATAGTTGCGGTGTTGGGGATGTGCGCGGAAGATCACGTCCATGTAGTGGATCTCCAGTGGGTTGGGATAACGCCGCACGGTGACCTCCACATGGGCGTCACGCATGGAGGGGTAAGCCATCAGCCCGGTGGAGCCTGGTCCGTGAATGTCATGCTTGATGTAGAGCCATTCGTCCTTGATCAGATACTCCACGTCAGGGCGAACAGGGTGCGCCCAGCCGCGCTGGTCCCACTCCATGGAGCCACGGTTGAAATCATCGCGAAGCTCACCGGTCCATGCGGCGATATAGGCGTGGGCCTCGCCAACCACCTCGCCCCCCACAGTCCGCGCGGTGAGCACGATGTGGTGGTAACCCGCGGCGAAGGTTCGCGCGCCCGGCTCGAGAGTATCGGGCACCTTGCCATCAGGGAAGGTCCAGCCCATCTCGCACACGGCGCCCTCGGGAAAGCACTGCACCTCACCATGGAAGGTCACGCTGCCCCCAGGGGCGATGGTGGCAAAAGCCTCTGAACCGGCGGGATCCTCGCCCAGTCCAATGCGCACCTCAGCGCCATAGGCCGGCTCGACGATGATCTCACCATCGGACTCCACGACACCTTGGTCGGTATCGGTCGGGGTGGAGTCATCAAAAGAGGAGATGTAACAGCCCGGCAGGGCTGCGACGCAAGAGATGAACACAAACATGAGGCCAAGTCGCACCATGGGGGGATTGTAGGCGCGCCGCGCCTGCCTGCCAAGGTGTTGGCTGCGACAGGTGTTGGTTGGCTACAACAGGCCAGCAGAGTCCTCGCAAAAAAAGACCACGCCTCTGTAATCTCGTGGCTTCGAGCACGACCCACCAACACATCAGGTGCGCATCGACAACATGCCACCGACGATTCAGAAGGATTCACGCCCCACGGGGCCAAAAAAGGAGACCTCACATGAACCTAAAAAAGACACTCTCAGCCGGCGCCCTCGCTCTGTCATTTTCCTTTGCAGGTCTTGCCCTCAACGCGGAGAGCGCTCAGGCGACCCCCGCCGTGGGAAAGAGCGCCGTGGGTACCGCCCTCAGCTGTGGCAAGAGCTCATGTGGCTCCGCGAAAAAGGGCAAAAAGGGCAAAAAGGGCAAGGGCGCTGACAAGAAATGCGGTGGCGCTGACAAGAAGTGCGGCAAGAAGAGCTGCAGCTGAAATTTCCACAACGCTCCAAAGGTCGCAGTGCGCTCCTCACCGTTTGCGCTGCATAAGGTGAACGGGGCCCCACATCGGGGCCCCAGTTTTGACCACTAGTGTTGCGTCTCAGTTCCTGAAGGAAGCCTCCGATGATGAAGAGCCCAGCCGCAGAAACACAAAGTACAGAGCTTTTCGGCGTTGGTCTTCGCCGGCCACACTTTGATGAGATCCTCGACCACCACCCTGGCGTCGACTTTCTCGAGGTGCTCAGCGAGAACTTCATGACCTTCGGGGGTCGCCCACGGGAGGTGCTGAAGCGGGCACGTGAGCGGCTACCCATCGTGCTCCACGGCGTCTCCCTCTCATTGGGCAGCCTCGGCGAACTCAACCAACGTTACCTGGAAAAGCTCGCACAGCTCATCGACTTCGTGCGCCCACCATGGTTTTCAGACCACCTGAGCTGGGCCGCCCATGGGGGCGTGGAATATCACGACCTGATTCCCCTGCCCTTCACCGAAGAGGCGGTGCGCCACGTGGTGAAGAAGATCAAGCAGGTCCAAGATCGTGTGCGCTTGCCCTTCCTGCTGGAAAACCCGAGCTACTATCTCGAACTACCCGGCAAAGAGATGAGCGAAGCGGAGTTCGTGCGCGAAGTCGTCACCCGCGCCGACTGTGGACTGCTCCTGGACATCAACAATGTCTACGTCAACGCCACGAACCATGGCTACGACGCCCACGCCTTCATCGAGAGTATGCCCACTGGCCGGGTGCTGCAATATCATATGGCCGGGCATGACGCATCCGGCGAGATGATCATCGACACCCACGGATCGCATATCGCCCCCGAGGTCTTCGCGCTCTATCAGCACGCCATCTTGCAACTGGGTACTGCCTGGACGCTGGTGGAGTGGGATAACAACATCCCTTCGCTGGAGGTGCTCCTCGAGGAGAATGACCGTGTGCGCCATGCAGCAGCGCAGGCGCTTGGTCGTGCGCGCGCCTCGGCGGCGTAGGAGGAGATGATGATGCCGAAACAAGTGCAATGCCAGGACACTTCACTACAGGCAGTGGTAGAAACCATGCATGATCTGCTACGAGGCAACGCCAGTCCAGAGCAGATCGCGCAACGCCTCGGGGTGAAACCCAAAACCATCCCCTGCCTCATGTCCTACCAGGATTTCGTCAAGGACCCCATCATTGACGCTCTGGCGTCGAACTATGAGTCTGTAGCAGCGCTGCTGCCAAAGACGCGCTGGGAGGCGTTGGTCCAGCGCTTTTTTCACGAGAGGCCAGCCCATGACTTTGAGCTCAACGCCTGTGTGGCATCGTTCGCCGACTTCCTGGAAGAGCGCATCACCGCCGGAGATGAAGGCCTGAACCCGGCCCTCGTCGAGTTGGCGCGTCTGGAATGGCAGGAGTTCGCCTGCTACGCCGATGAACGCGAGGTCGCGACGACCCTCGAAACTCCACAGCTCAACCCAACATTGGCGATCCTTGAGCTATCCTATCCTGTGGCGGCGGTGCTCAAGGCTTTTCGGGCTCGCGAGGACGGTGACCCGATTCCCACGCTGCCGACAACAACAACACCCTCCCCTGAGCGCATCTTCGTCTTCCGTGAACCGCGAGACCACATGGCGGTCTTCTATCCGGCGAACGATGCGCTGCTCTTCGCGTTGAAGATGGGTGTTGAAGGGGTCACCGCAGAGCAAGCCGCAGAGCAAGCGAGGCTGAGCCTCTCAGTGGTCACGTCGATCGTCGAAAATGCTCGTGAGATCGGCTTGTTGATCTAGCCTCCCCTTCTGCAAAGAATCAGCAAAGAACGCGTGACTATGGCATAATTGGATCTATGTTCCATTTGGGCAGAGATCGTCACCTGCGCCCGTGCAGCGTACTGCTGCTGAGCTTTGTGCTCATGGGCTGCCAGGGGCTGGCTTCCTATAGTCCTGCGATCCCTGTCGATCCTGTGGACGGTGGGCTCGCAGACACTTTCACGCCATCCTTCGAGGGGTTAGATCACGACACATGGCACGACCTTCGGGCTAACGACGCGGTAGCTGACAAGAGCACCCCTGGTCTCGATAGTGGTGGCGATGATTTCCAGCTTGATGATTTCCAGGTTGATGATTGGGCAGCTGACACCACAGCCGATAGCACCGCTGGACTCGATGGCGGAGATGCACAGGTGGAGCCCGATGTCTGGGTTGCTGACACAAACCCACCCACCGCCGACAGCATCATCCCCACCGCCGACAGCATCATCCCCACCGCCGACAGCATCATCCCCAGCGCCGACAGCATCCTCCCTGGGCCCGACGGGAGTCTTCCAAGTGGCGTTATCTTAGTGCTGGTGACCACATCGCTCGGTCCGTCTCATTTCGACCCTGAAGCGATCGTGAGCCGTGGCGTCCTGCAGTGGGATTTGGGTGATGGGACCACCATCAATGGCAACAAAGTAGACCACCTCTACGCCCAACAAGGCGAAAAGCAGGTGCTCATCACGAGCGTCGATGGTCCTTCGGTGGTCACGAGTTTCCACGCACAAAACACGGCATTGTTGGGGCCTATCCCGCCACAACTTGGCGACCTGGCCAACTTGACCCTGCTCGACCTCTCCAACAATGCGTTGGACGGCGACATCCCGCTGGAACTGACGCGACTTTCAAAGTTGGAAGACCTCAATCTTGCGACAAACAAGCTTTCAGGACCCATCCCTCCCGAGATCGCCGATCTCGTGTCGCTGCTCTCTGTGACCTTTGGCAACAACGATCTTTGGGGGGATATCCCCCCCACCATTGGGCACCTCACAAACCTGCAGAGCCTCTCGTTGCGCTACAATCAGCTATCTGGGCCCATTCCAGCGACGATTGGGCAGCTTGGCGCGCTGAACAGTTTGCGTCTCGAAGGAAATATTCTCGAGGGCCCGATCCCTGCCGAGCTTGGGCAGCTCACCAACCTTCAGAAGCTCCACCTCGAAGAGAACAACCTCTTTGGGGGGATACCACGCGCTCTTTCACAGCTGACGAACCTGAAAGAACTTCATCTGGAACTCAATCAGTTCACAGCATACGAGCCAGGCGCTCTGTTAGGGTTGTCCCTCATCACTGAGATCAGCCTAGCGAATAACCCGCTGTCCATGTGGGACGTTGACACCATCATCCAGGACATCCACAACGCTCGCTGGAACCACTCCACCGAGCCAAAGACGCTCGATCTGTCGAACACAGCAGCACCCTCGGCTGTGCATTGCAATCTAGTCCAAGAGCTACGCGCCAATTTCAACTGGACAATCCTCTGTGACGGCTGTCCCTGAGGAAGAGCCCATCCATGCCAACCTACAAATATCCCCGCCCGGCGCTCACCGTTGATTGTGTCATCTTTGGTGTGGGTGAGGACGATCTCAAGGTGCTGCTCATTCAGCGCGATCTCGAACCCTTTGCAGGCCAGTGGGCGCTGCCCGGCGGTTTTGTGAACATGGAGGAAGACCTCCAGGATGCAGCCTTACGAGAGCTCCATGAAGAGACAGGGCTGCAAGAAAACGTCCCTTTGCAGCAGCTCTTCACCTTCGGAGATGTGGGCCGTGACCCCCGAGGCCGCACCGTCTCTGTGGTCTACTACGCCTCGGTGAAAATCTCCGAGCACCCTCTTCGGGCGGGAAGCGACGCTCAAGCGGCGGACTGGTTTCCAGCCCAAGACACCCCAACGCTCGCCTTCGACCACGCCAAAATCTTGCGGCTCGCTTTGGAGGTTTACTCCTCCCGCCAGTAGACAAAGCCCCCAGATCCTGTATGGCGCCCCCCCGGCCCGGCCTGGGAAGAGATGTGGTTCTGGTCCCAAATGGCGATGATGCGCTTTTCTACTTTCCCCACCTTGGCCTTGGCGATGACACGAAAGATCCGTTGAGCGTAGGAACCAAACGCGACGTCACCGAGCTTAGGGCTGAGCTTCACTCCCGTCACTCGGGGGAGTGAAGACTGCATCTCATTGCTCTCGCCGCTGATGGCTTGGAGCAAGCTATCTTGGGCGGTGGCCTTCTGCAGCCACGCCATGGGGTCAGCGCATGCCTCACGGAAGTCGCCGATGCGCAAAAACTTCCCTCCCATCAGCTCACGGATCTGCACCAGGTAGTGGGCCAAGAGTGTGAGGTTGCGGATCTCGAGGCCTGGGTCATGAGGTGCCTCGGCGTACTGCATGATCAGCGCCATCAGCGTAGGTATGTCGGCGAGGCTCACGCTCACCTTACAGCGACCATACACTGTGAGCTGCTTGCCAAAGGCGTTCATAAAGAGCTCGTCGACGCCGCGAACCAGCCGCAGCTCCTCGATGGTGTCGTAGTAGTTGTCCTTGACCTCGTAAGGGTCCTTGCCCCGGTTGTACTGGTAATCCTCTGGGGCTGATGAGCCATACATTTGCCGATCTTGATCGGCCCAATCGATGAGACCGCGCATCACCGTCGCACGATCGTTGTACTGCCCATCCTTGTCAGCGCGTTCGAAGAGCCAGTTGTAACGCAAAGGCATCATCATCGCCGCCAACGAGGCCGCAGTGCGGCTGACAGCAGGGGCGCCGGCGTTGGCGCCACCACCGGCGCAGTTGACGTTGATGCGCCCGTCGAGGGGCTCGAGCTCGAGGTCAAAGTCTTCGTGCTTGCCCACACCGAGCCCTTTGATGCCACCCGCCGCAACGCCAAACATGCTCATGAGCCCCTCAGCGTCCTCACGGGACTTGAAAGCCTGGAGCAGGAGCGGGATATAGTCGGTAAGCTGGATGTCCATGCCAAAGCGACCACGATTCCGATAGAAGTCGCGATCGATCATCTGCTGCTGCAAACGCAGGGGGAGCTTGGCGAGGTTGATCGCCGAGCGAGCCAGATAATGGGCGCGGAGGCTTTCACGAGCGTTGATGGCGCTAGCGAAGTCCACACGAGCGTTGTAGGAGAAATCTGCGGCCGAGGCGCCGATCACCGCCAACATCACCACCACCATGATCAAGGCCATGCCCTCCTCACGACGCGGAGGGCGCCGCCTCAGGCGGCTGGTGATGCGAGCCCAAAGGCTCCGTGAAGGAGATGCACTCATACAGGGCTCAACCTAGCATATCCAATGCCACTCGCCGAGCGATGCCATACGCCTATACAAATCAATGCCTTAGGTTTAGTGCCAGGGTAAAGGAAGGCTACCTGAGTGCATCCTTGTCGCACTCGCGCCAAGCCCTCTGCCAAAATGGCAAACGACCTGACCTCCCGCAGCTAGCTCTTCACGAGTTCCAGCATGTTCAAAAAGCAGAAACCAGGGGGAGGGGCGAGGCGATTGTGCAGGCGGTGCAGAGGCAACGCCCAACGCGGTGAGATGGCGGTCAACGCTGAAACCCCAGGGTAGGTCGGGAAAATCCCGTCACGCCGTGAGATCTTGAAGCCCATGTCGCGCACCAATTTCAGGTACTCGCCGATGGGTCGGTCGCCAGGGTGCCGCTCGATGCTCGATGTGCGGATCAGCCGGCCGAGCACCATGAAGCTCAGGCGAGAAGCGAAATGTGCCAGGTTAGGCACTGAGAGCAGCAGCTTGCCACCAGAGCGCAATACACGATGTAACTCAAAGAGCGCGAGGCCCTGTTGTGAGAAGTTGAGGTGCTCGATGACGTCGAGGCAGAGGGCAAGATCAACGCTGGCATCGTCCACAGGTAGCGCTGTGATATCACCGCGGCGCACAGCCTCGGAGGCGTAGTTGAGGTCGACGCCCTGCATCTCATAGCCCTTGGCTCGATACTCTTCCACCAAGAGCCCTTCACCACAGCCAACATCGACGATGCTGCTGCCATGAGGCACGGCGTCGAGGTAGCGACGCACGTAGGCCATTTTTTCCTCATAGACAGGGTAGTAACGCCACGAGCGATCAAGCTCGCGATGATAATCTCCCTTGGAGTGGTACTCGCCACTGACCTCGCGCATAACGCCCATGAACGCTCCTTCTGTCGCGGACCAATAGAGCGCATCGGCCGCAACGGAGCAATAGCAGGCAACTCCACACGATAAAAGCGTTGCATTCCCGTCGCCTGTCGTTGGATCCTCTCCAGGTGCAACCCTGCGAGCATTGCGACGGCCAACACACACCGGAACACCTCTATTGTCCGGCGACGGGCAAGCTGATGGCGTCACGCCTGCTGCCACGCCACTCGCTGCTCGAAGATAAATATCTCATCGGCGAACCCATCGGCATGGGCGGCATGGGCGCGGTGTTCGAGGCAAAGCATACGCTGCTCGACAAGAAGGTCGCCATCAAGGTGATGATCGGGGAGGACGAAGAGGGCACCCAGCGCCTGATCCGTGAGGCGCGCGCAGCGAGCGGCACTGGCCACCCAAACATCACCTCGGTCACCGATATGGGACGCACCCCACAGGGATCGCTCTTTGTGGTGATGGAGTTTCTCGATGGCCAAACCATCAAGGGGCTGATGAGCAAAGGGCCTCTCCCATACGAGCTAGCGCTTCGTCTGGTGGAGCAGGTCCTCGCTGGCCTGGAGGCCGTGCATCGCAGAGGGATCGTGCATCGCGATCTCAAACCCGACAACCTGATGGTCGTCATCGATGATGAAGGCATGGAGGCGGTGAAGATCCTCGACTTTGGTATCTCCAAGGTGCTGAAGGATGACGGGAGCGAGCAAGGCCTGACGCAAACCGGCTTCGTCATGGGTACACCGCTCTACATGGCACCCGAGCAAGCCCGGGGTGATAACGCCAATGTGGGTCCAGCTACCGATCTCTACGCTGTGGGCGCGATCCTCTACGCCATGCTCACAGGTCAGCCTCCCCACACCGCCGACACCTTGGCGGCCCTGATAAGCGCCAAGCTCGAGCAACAAGTCGTACCCCCGTCAAAGCGCATCGCGGGCCTGCCTGCAGGGCTCGACACCTTGGTGATGTGTGCGCTCGAGAACACACCAGAGAAACGCTTCAGCGACGCGCGAAGCATGCGCCATGAGGTGTTGAAGCTGCTGGGCGAAGACCCTTCCCTGCTCCCACGGCCCACCAATCCGGCAGTCCCCCTCGCACCTTCGCGAGCCGAAAAGGCACCCATAGCGCCCTTGAACCTCGATGAAGGGCTTGATGCCCTCGACGCAGCAACCCTCGATGAAGAGTTCGATGCGCTGGACTCGCTAAACCTCGACGATGCCCTCGTGCCCCTCGACGTGCCCAAAGAGCGAGCGCCGAAAAAACCCAAGCCTCAGCCGAAAAAGCCCAAGCCTCAGCAAAAAAAGCCCAAGCCTGAAGCGAACAACCTCTTCGCCCCCCCTGAGGATGAAGACAGCGGCAGCGGTGGCCTCGAGTTGGCGTTGGAGGAGCCCCAACAGACCTTTTCAGCGCCCTCACAGCGCGAAAAGGCAGAGCCCTCTCCACGCACTCCACCCCCACAAAGAGCGCCTGGCACACCCTACGGTGGGCAAGCCCGGCGGCGTAGTCATCTGCCTCTTCTCACGTTCATTGCGCTCCTGGGGCTTGGAGGAGGTGGCGCTTATTACTACTTCAAGGTGATGAAGAAAACTGAGACGACGGTGCCTGAAGTCGGTGATGAGGTGACGATACAATTCATCACCACCCCCAGAGGCGCCCAAGTGCTCGTGGATGGCTATGCACTCACCTCGCCTCGCTTAGAGTTGGGCGCCTCGGACCGCATCTATCATGTGGAGGTCCGAGCCACGGGCTTCGAGACGAAGAGCGTCACGTTTCAACCTCGCACAGATCTCGTGTTACGGGTTGATCTGGCGCGCACGACTTATCAGCCTCCGAAAAGGCTAAAAAAGCACGGCAGGAGAAAGGGACCTGAGCGATGACTTATAAGGCGCTTGTACTGGGAGGAGGTCGTGTCGGCGCGATCATCGCGGCAGATCTCGCCTGGGATGGAGACTTCGAGGTCACCCTCGCTGACATACGCGGTGACGCGCTGCGTCCCACGCTTCCCGCGGCTTTGCGCGTGGTCGCCGCTGATCTCTCATCGCCAAAGACCATTCGAAAGCTCGCCACTGACCATGAGATCGTGCTTGGCGCGCTACCTAGCGCCATGGGGTTGATGGCCATGGAAGCGGTGATCGAGGCCGGGCGCAATTATTGCGATATCAGTTTTATGGAGGAGGACCCACGACACCTCGGTGAACGCGCCAAGGAGGCCGGGCTGACGGTGATCTACGACTGTGGCGTGGCACCCGGCATGTCGAACCTCCTCGCAGGCTATGGCAGCGCGCAGCTGCTGCGGGCCAAGCGCGTGGTGATCTACGTCGGTGGGCTGCCTCGTGAACGACGGTGGCCCTATGAGTACAAGGCGGGCTTCGCGCCCCTCGATGTAATCGAGGAATATACACGCCCTGCGCGCTTTGTGCTGGATGGCAAAGAGGTCGAACGCGAGGCGCTCTCAGAGCCAGAGCTGATCGACTTCCCGGGTGTGGGCACCCTCGAGGTCTTCAACACCGATGGTCTTCGTAGTCTCCTCGACACCTTGGATGCACCTGACCGCATCGAAAAGACCATGCGTTACCCAGGCCACATCGAGCTGATGCGTGTATTACGCCACGCGGGGCTCTTTTCGAAGGAAGCCCTCGAAGTGCGCAGCGTCAGCGGAGAAAAGGTGAAGGTACGCCCTCTCGATGTCCTCGCAGAGCTGCTCTTTCCCCAGTGGACGTTCGCACCCGGCGAGGAGGACTTGACCGTGATGCGCGTGATGGTCGAGGGCATAGGCGCTGACGAAAAGTCCCATCATTTCCAGTGGGATCTCCTCGATCGTTATGATACCGAGCGCGGCCACACCTCCATGGCACGCACCACTGGCTTCCCCGCGGCGATCATCGCCCGCATGATCGCTCGTGGAGAACTCACGCGCCCCGGGGTTCATCCCCCTGAGGCCCTCGCAACCCAGCCAAACCTTGTCGATCACCTGCTCTCCGAGCTCAAGGCGCGAGGCGTCGTCTTCAAAGCGTCTACCGACAAATAGTTGCCGGTTCCGGCATTTATTATCTCTGCGATAGCATTGTTGTTCTAGTGCCCCAGAGCCTGGTATAATCGGATCCGATATCGTCCAATAAACGCGGTTTGCCATCTCCCAAGACAAGGGGTGCGGAGAGGTGGCACGAGCTATGTGCGAATAATCTTGGGTGGGAGACTCGGTGAATGGTCAATAGCGCGGCGCAGCTCTTTCAGCAGAAGGCGACGTTTCCCAAGAAGCGCCTCCTTGGTCGCTATAAGCTGCTCTGCCGAGCTCTATCTTGGCCGGCTCTTTGGTGCTGAGGGTTTCGAAAAGCTCGTGGCGCTAAAGGTCATTCACAGCCACCTCACCGAACAAGAAGAATTCGTCAAGATGTTCATCGACGAGGCCCGCCTCGCCTCAAGGATCGACCACCCCAACGTCGCGCACATCCTCGAGTTGGGCAAAGTAGAGCAGACCCACTTCATCGCGATGGAGTACGTCAATGGCGAGAGCTTGGTGGCGATTCTGCGCAAGACGCGGCCCGATCCGCGCATCGCCGCTCGCATCATCGCCGACGCCGCCGCCGGGCTGCATGCTGCCCACGAGCTGCACAATGATGAGGGCGAGCTGCTCAACGTCGTGCATCGCGACGTCTCGCCACAAAACATCATCATCAGCTACACGGGCGCCACCAAAGTGATAGATTTTGGCGTGGCTCGCGCCCGCGGCAGCCTGCACACCACCCAAGGGGAGCTCAAGGGGAAGCTCGCCTATATGGCCCCTGAGCAGTTCAAAGACACCAAACGTGTCGACCGACGCTCTGATATCTTTGCCCTGGGCATCGTGCTCTTCGAGGCCAGCACCCGGCGACGCCTCTTCAAGGCCGCCACCGAGGCCGACCAGATCTCCAAGGTGCTCTTCCACAATATCACGCCCCCTTCGGCGGTCTTTCCTGAGTATCCCCAGGAGCTGGAGACCATCGTGATGCGCGCCCTCGAGCGCGACATGGCCGATCGCTTCCAGACAGCCCAGGAGATGCAGCTCGCGCTGGAGAAATATCTCGCCAACTCAGGTGACCCCGTCCTGCCCTCCGATGTGGGAAAGTTCATGAGGGACTGCTTTGAGGAGCGCATTGGCGAGAAGAAGCGGCTGCTGCAGCAGGCGGATATCTCCGATGTAAGCGAGGTGATGGACGCGCAGCTGATCAGCGGCCTCTCACTGCCCCAGGCCTCCATGGGAAGCCTCTTGCGTAAACGCCAACGCAAGACCTTGCTCGGCGTGGCGGGTCTGTTGACCCTCGCAGCCCTCGGCGTGGGCCTCACGTTGACCCTGTTCAACGGTGGAGCGAGTGACGCGAAGGTTGCCCTCACAGCCGACGCCAAGGTCGTCGTTTCCCCCGACCAGCGCTTGATAGCCGACACCGCGCCAGAGCTGATCACCATCAGCGTCACGGCCACCCCGCTCTCCGCCAAGCTGGTGCTAAATGGCAAAGCTGTGAAGAATCCGCTGAAGATCGAACAACCCAAGAGTGCCGGACAAAGCCTGCTGGAGATCAGCGCTCCTGGCTACAAGAGCCGCAAGATCGAGATCCCGCACGAACGCAGCGGCGGCTGGGTCATCGCCCTGAATCGAGACAAGCCTGCCAAGAGAGTCAAACGTCGACGTGGCAAGAAGAAGAAGAAGGGCAAGCTCGGCGACGCTGATATCCTCGCCAGCCCCTACGATTGATGCGGCTTCGGCTTTACCCGCGGCCAGCGGTCAGGAAGAGGACGTCCCCCATGAGAGCCTGTACCTCCTTTTTGCGATGGACGTTGATCCTCGTGGTGGCGCTGATCGCCTCTAGTGCCCACGCGGGCAAGAAGCATGAGGCAGCGCGAGCGTTCAAACAAGGCAAAAGGCTCTTCAAAAAGCGCAGCTACGTCCAGGCCATCACCGCTTTCACCAAAGCCTACAAGCTCCGCCCCCACTTCTTCGTGCAGTGCAGCATCGCGCGTTGCTACGAGAATATGAACGACTTCATCCAGTCCGCCGCTCATTACCGACGCTGTCTCAACGAAGGCGCCGCCAAAGCGAAGATGGCCGAGCGCGTCCGTGAATCTCTTGAGGGGGTGGAGAGGCGTGTGGCTACGCTCGAAATCAAGAGCCATGGTGGAGGCGGCACGATCTTCGTTGATGGAAAGAAGGCAGGCATGGCGCCTGGCACAATCTCCATCAACCCTGGGCGTCACGCCATCGAAGTTCGACGCGAAGGCGCCACTCCAGCCCGCGCAAGCGTCGAGAGTTCTTTGGGCGGCTCCATGTCGATCACTCTCAGCCCCAAGAAGATCGTCCAGGCTGTGCGCACCAAAGTGGTGATGATGCCCCAACCTGCTTCCCGCCCTCAAACCTTCGAGCCACGCCGCCGTGGGCTGCACCAGGCGTGGTTTTGGGGCGCCGTTGGAGCCACCGTGGTTTTCGGCGCGGTCGTGGGCATCTTCGGTGCTCAGACCGTGGGGCTGCGTGATGATTACGAGAGTGACCCCACCGAGCAAGGCTACGATGATTTCACACAACGCCGCATGCTCACCAACGTCTTCGTGGCCCTCACGGGGGTCGCAGCAGCGGCTACCACCACCCTCTTCTTCTTCACGGATTTCGGCCAAGCCAAAGAACATGAGGATGATGACGCTCATGTCTGGGGCATTGGATTGCGAGGAAACTTCTGATGAAGGCTCCAAACGTGAAGACCCTAATCCTCTCTCTTTCGATGGCCACGCTGCTCCTCTCGGGCTGTCTGATCGACACCAACGAAAACCTTTGGAAGACGGGCGCCGACGCGAGGGTTGATGGGCCAAGCGATGGTGCACCCAGCGTTGACGGCGATGGCCCACCCACCGTGGACAGCGATGGACCGCCTGGACCTGATGCCGCCTTTCGCTGCGTGCACCCCAACGACTGTGCGGTGCTCATGCCCCCTGATTGCCCTGGGGTCTGGTCTTGCGTGCAGAATGAGTGTCAATGGCGCTGCGCTGACTGCCAAGACGGTGACGAGGACCTCTACGGTGATGGCGTGGGCTGCCTTGCGGGTGACTGCAACGACGAGCGCGACGATGTCTACCCTGGCGCACCTGAGTTTTGTGACGACGCCGACAATAATTGCGATGGCCAGATCGACGAGGGCTTGGGCACCATCACCTGCGGCATGGGGCTCTGTCAGGTGACGATTCCTGCCTGTGTGGGTGGCAAACCCTCGACGTGCGTTCCTGAGGCGCCAGCCAAAGAGGTCTGCGGCAACGGCATCGATGACGATTGCAACGGCTTGGTGGATGAGCAATGCGGCTGTACACCAGCGGACACTCAAAGCTGTTGGCCCTGTGCACCGGCGATGCAAGACGTGGGTGAGTGCGCCTCTGGCACGCAGACCTGCAGCGCCGAGGGCGTCTGGGGACCGTGTGGCGGCGAAGTTCGCCCTTTGGGTGAGATCTGCGATGGCAAAGACAACGACTGCGACGGGCAGGTCGACGAGGACCTCAGCAAACCTGCATGTGAAAAGACGGCTGGGGTCTGCGCTCGCGCCAAGAAAAGCTGTGAGGGTGTCGACGGCTGGAAGAGCTGCGGCACAGCCGACTATGGCCCCCTTTATGAGCCCACCGAGAGCCTCTGTGACGGCCTCGACAACGATTGCGACGGTACCGTAGACGAGGGATGCATCTGCACCAGCGAAGGCCAGGTGCGCCCCTGCGGCAGCAGCCTCGGCGCCTGCTCACGTGGCAGCCAAACCTGCACCCAGGGCAGTTGGACCGGCTGCGTGGGACAAGTCAATCCCGTGACAGAGACGTGCAATGGCTTTGACGACGACTGCGATGGCATGACCGATGAGGGCTTCGATGCCGATGGAGATGGTTTCACAGCCTGTGGTACCGCGCCTGCAGGCGGGGTGGACAGCGCACGCATCGACTGCGCCGATAATGATCGGTTGCGCTTCCCTGGCGCCCCTGAGCTCTGCGATGGCAAAGACAACGACTGCGACGGCATGCTCGATGAGGCGGTGGTCAACAATGGATCCAGCGGCAACGATGGGGGCATGGATGGGGGAACAGACGGAAGCACAGCGAACGCCCCAGAGGTAGCCCATGGCGCGTGTAGTTGCAGCAACGGCCTCGATGATGACGGCGATGGCCTTGTCGATCACCCCAACGACCCTGGCTGCTCCTCTGCTGGTGATAACGACGAGCATGGGGCCACCGCGTGTGATGACGGGCGCGACAACGACGGTGATGGCAAGGCGGACTACCAAGCTGACGGCAGTGGCGACACCGGCTGTAGCGGCGTGGATGATGACACCGAGAGCAGCGGCGCAGCCTGTGACGATGGCATCGACAACGACGCCGACGGCGCCATCGACTACCCAGACGACCCAGGCTGTGACGGGCCAGACGACGAAGACGAGTTGGGAAGCCTCCCCTGCGATGATGGCATTGACAATGATGGCGACGGCAAGGCTGACTACCGGCACGGCTCCAACGCCGACCCAGGCTGTGAGAGCCCCTCGGATAGCAGCGAGAAGGGAACCATCGCCTGTGACGACGGCATCGATAACGACGGCGATGGGCTGGCAGACTACAAAGCCGACGGCAGCGGCGACCCAGGTTGCGCTGGACCGGAAGATACGGACGAAACAGGAAGCCTCGCCTGCGATGATGGCATCGACAACGACAACGACCGCCTGATCGACTACAAAGCTGACGGCTCGGGTGACCCTCAATGCACAGGCCCCGAAGATAGCGCAGAGACAGGCGTAGGCCCCTGCCAGGATGGTGTCGACAACGACGGTGACGGTCTCGCGGACTATCCCAACGACCCAGGCTGCAGCGCCGCTGATGACGCCTCTGAAAAGGGCACTGGCGCCTGCGACGACGGCATCGACAATGATGGCGATGGTAAGGTCGACTACCAGCAAGATGGCTCGGGAGACCCTGGCTGCAGCTCTCCAACAGACAGCTCAGAGACAGGCGTTGGGGTCTGCGATGACGGCAAAGACAACGACAGCGATGGCGCTGCCGACTATAAAGAAGACGGCAGCGGCGACCCTGGCTGCGTGAGTGTCTCAGACACCGATGAGCGCGGCACCACCGCTTGTGACGATGGCGTTGACAACGATAACGATGGCAGCAGCGACTACAAACTCATCGGTGGTGACGCAGGCTGCACAAGCCCCGCAGACAACGACGAACGTGGGGGTGGGGCCTGCGACGATGGCAGCGACAACGATGGCGACGGGCGTAGCGACTACCGCATGGACGGCTCCGGAGACCCAGGTTGCACCTCGCCCACCGACGCGAGCGAACGTGGTATCGCGATCTGTGACGACGGTATCGACAACGATGGCGATGGTCAGGCCGACTACAACCTCGTGCCAGAGCTGGGAGACCCTGGCTGCACCAGCTTGACCGATATCAGCGAATACGGCACCACCCACTGCGATGATGGCGCCGACAACGACGGCGACGGGCTGATTGACTTCAGGACCGACGGCTCTGGAGACCCTGGCTGCAGCGCTCCCTTGGACACCAGCGAAAAGGGCTCCACCGCCTGCGACGATGGCGTCGACAACGATAACGACGGCCTCACCGATTCGCCCGACGACCCGGGATGTAGCGGCCCAGGAGACAACGACGAACGCGGCTCTGTGGCCTGTGACGACGGCCTCGACAACGACAAGGATGGCGCCACAGACTACAAAAAAGATGGGTCGGGAGACCCAGGCTGTGCCGGCCCTGCCGACGCCAGCGAGCTGGGCTCTGTGGCCTGCGATGATGGCCTCGACAACGACAAAGACGGCAAGACCGACTACAAGATCGACGGCACGGGCGATGGCCAATGCACAGACCCCACAGACAGCAGCGAGCTGGGTGACGCCGCCTGCAGCGACGGGCAGGACAACGACGGCGACGGCCTTGCGGACTACCCCAACGACCCGGGCTGCAGCTCTGATAATGACACCGATGAGCATGGCAGCGCCGAGTGTGATGACGGCCTCGACAACGACAGCGACGGCAAGACCGACTACAAGCTCAATGGCACAGGTGACCCTGGCTGCACTGGCCCC
>JAFCZD010000722.1 GCA_019314525.1 Deltaproteobacteria bacterium | reverse complement strand
TGCTCTGCCTTCAGCGCTGTGCGTTATCTCGACGTGGGACGCCATGCAGACGACTTCAACGGCGATGGCTACGCAGACCTCATCGTTGGCGCCTATAAACAAAACAATCCCGAACTCGCTGAAGGCAACGCCTACGTCTACTTTGGCTCGCCCACAGGCCCCGCGACTTCTCCTGACGTCACCCTCGATAACCCTCTCGACCAGGCAGACGGCTGGTTTGGCATCGTAGCGAGCGCTGGCGACATCAACGGTGACGGATATGCCGACCTCATGGTCAGCGCCTATCCCCAGGACAACCCAGAAGTCGATGAAGGCACCGTCTACGTCTACTTCGGCTCGGCCACAGGCCCCGGGACGACTCCTGATATCACCCTCGATAACCCCCTCAACCAGGCGGGAGGCTCCTTTGGGCATTCCGTGGCGAGCGCTGGCGACGTCAACGCAGACGGCTTTGCCGACCTCATCGTTGGCGCTGCGAGCCAGGCCAACCCGGAAGCCGGTGAAGGCGTCGCCTATGTCTACTTCGGCTCGCCCACAGGCCCCAGGGCTTCCCCCGATATCTCCCTCGACAACCCCACCGACCAGGCAGGCGGCCGCTTTGGGCATTCTGTGGCGAGCGTGGGCGACGTCAACGCCGACGGGTATGCCGACGTCATCGTCGGGGCCTATTCTCAGAGCAACCCGGAACGCAACGAAGGCGCTGCCTACGTCTACTTCGGTTCAGCTTCCGGCCCCGCGACTTCTCCCAACACCTTCCTCGACAACCCCCTCGACCAAGAAAGCAGCCGCTTTGGCGTCTCTGTGGCAAGCGCGAGCGACGTCAACAGCGACGGGTATAGCGACATCATTGTTGGCGCTCATTTTCACGACAACCCCGAAGACGATGAGGGCGCCGCCTTTCTCTACTTCGGCTCGGCCACAGGCCCCAGGACGGCCCCTGATATCTCTCTCGATAACCCACTCGACCGGACAGGAGGCCAATTTGGCATCTCTACAAGCGCTGGGGATGTCAACGGAGATGGCTTTGCTGATATCATCGTTGGCGCTCGCTATCAGAACGGCGGCAGTGTCTATCTCTACCTTGGCTCAACATCAGGCCCTGCGGCAGTCCCCGATGTCTCCCTCGATGACCCGCTCAGCGGACTCTTCGGCCAGTCCATCACCAACACAGGCGACATCAACGGCGATGGGTATACCGACATCGTCGTCGGCGCCTATCTACAGGACAACCCAGAAGTCGACGAAGGCGCCGCCCATATCTACTTCGGGTCGACCACAGGCCCAAAAACTACCCCTGATATCTCCCTGGACAACCCCACCGACCAGGCAGGAGGCGGCTTCGGCGTCTCTGTGGCGAGAGCAGACATCAATGATGATCTCCGACATAGAGCGTGCCCACCTTGTCAACGACGCAGCCAAGGGGCCGAGCGATCCCGGTGATGGCATGCTTCCAGATGCCTTGGGCAGAGAAGATATGCACTGCCTGTCCCAGAGGATCGGTGACGACGATATCGCCATCGACGCGGCTCGCCGATTGCATCGTCGGGTGACGGAGCTTGTCAAGCAGCGCAATCGCCGGCACTGGCACGGAAGAGACCAGAGGTGAACCGCTATCTGCCCCCAAAAAGTGGGTACAACCCGATGCAAAAAACAGCGCAATCTGTTGGGCTCAGAAAGGAAAGAGGCCCGCCGTCCGTGCCTAATCTGTGCCACATGCCTAATCTGTGCCGCATGCCTAATCTGTGCCACATGCCTAATCTGTGTCACATGGCAGAGTGACAGTCTGAATCGTTGCGGCGAATTCACCTGATGAATTCTTGTAATCGTAGCTCACCATATACTTGCCCCCCAAGCCTAGCGGAACAAGTGAGGGGCTCGACAACTCTAGTTGATTCGCTCCCACTGTGATGTTGCCAGGGTCTGCCACCAGGCCCTCTTTTGTGATGACCCGAAATTGAATGCTGCTCTCGAGCCTGGCGGCTAGCAAGTAGTTCACTCCATCGGAAGCAGCGGCATAGGGCCACAGAGGATCCTCTCCTGAAAAGTCGATGGAGACATTCTCTACACTCATGGAGTCGGTTGAAGAGTTGTAGAGAGAGAAACTCAGGTTCTTCGCAGAGCTTGTTCTAGGGACCAAATAATGGATTCCGTTTGACGGCAACTCCCTCACCAAAGATCCATTGGCATGCTCTGTAATTGGGAACGAAGCGCTCAGGGTCCAGTTACTGTCGAGTACCTTGCCCGAGTATTCTTCCAAGACCGGCCCCGAGGAGACGGGCCAAGAAACCAAGACGTCACTTCCATCGCTTCCGATTGCCAATCTGCCCGGAACAGAGACGCGGTCGAGACCAACCGCGACCTGCAGTTGATCGCCGATGGCTGCTCCTGTCAACCAACCGCGACCTGCAGTTGATCGCCGATGGCTGCTCCTGTCAGATCGTATCGTTGCGCTCGCGTCACTGTCTGTGAGTTTTTGGTGGCGGAAGAATAGTTCCACAGAGTCACAAAGTGATCTCCTACCGCAGCGACACGCGGCTGGGTGGCTTTCGACTTATAGGTGATGATGTTTGTTGCAGATGTCATCTCTTGAATGACAAAGACGTTGCCCAGTTCCCCTTCTGCGCTGATTGTTCGACCATAGAGCGCAGAGTAGAACTCTTCACCGGCTGCCCAGGCGATCAGAAAGGTGCTGTTGTTAGCGGCCACAGCCGTAAAATGATTGCTGTGGTTCGAGGTTGAGTGCAGTCCGCTGTCGCTCGATACCCCCGTCGCGACAATCAGAGCTGTGGTGTCGATCAGTAGACCCGCAGCGTCCAAGCGCATCGCCAGGATGTCTGCCAGGCCATTTTCGGCGGGTGCCCGCCAGACGACGATGCCCGAAGGTTCATCAAATGCCACCACTGGAGAAATGCCTGGCACGGGCAGCACAAGAGGCGGACCAAGGGCTGTGTTGTCAGAATTCAGCGGCAGGTTCTTGCATGGTGACGACGTTTCGCCATCCACCACGCTCTTGGCATCTGCAGATGATATCGCGCTGTCGGCATCTGCAGACATTGCGCTGTCGGCGTCTGCAGATGATGTATCTCGAATACCGGCGTCGCGATCTGTCGCGCTGGACCCAGGCCCGCTGCTACACGCGGCTATGGTTAAGACAAAGAGCCATAACTTGTACATTTTGCCAGTCTAGCATGAAGACTATTCGTTCTGCTTCAGCGAGCCGACGGGATCAACCTTGAAATGCGCTCTAATCTTCGCCGATCAGAAACGCCATCACCGGTAGGGTTTGCTCGGTGAGCAGGAAGGATTGTGGCGTGGACTGAAGCATGGCCCGTTGAGCCTTTGAGGGCTTGCCCTTCGACTTGAGCTCGAAGCAATAGCCATCAAAGACGAAGTCAATCTCCCCCTTGGTCTTGGGCGCGTAGAGGTAGCCTGTCTCCGGCGCATTCTCGAGGCGCAACGTCTGAGCGAAGAAGGCACATTCGTCCAATGCGGGGTGGGGTAGATGCTGCATGCGCAGACGTCGGATGTTGTCTCCGAAGAGACTCCAGACATTGGCGATAAAGGGATCAATGGGATAAATCTTCTTTTGCTTCGCTGGCATGAAGGCGCGGGTGTTCAGATCGAATCGTGAACAGACGCGAATGGCGAAGTGATCCTCCTGTCGTTCCAGGAGCGAGCGAACGGTATTCGGGCTGCCGATATCAGTACCCTTGGCCAGCGCCTGGTAGCTGACACGGCTGTTCATGGTGGTGCACAGCCGCCTGGCGAGCTGCCTCAAGCTCCGTTCTGGTGTGCGCAGATGAGACCAGGTTCCCATCACCCAGTCGGTGTAGGTATCGAATGTGAGTTCGTCGATGGCTCCCACTTTCACCATCTGGGCAACAGATTTTGGGAACCCTCCGCAGACCAAATAGCTTTGCCATAGCGTGCTCAGGTCCATCTCCAACTCATTGAGCCATCGCTGGGTTATATGCCGAAAGTCTATCTCGCGAAGCGCGTTGAAGGAGGGCGGAGATGTGATGGAGACGTACTTTCGAAAGCTCCACGGCTTGGCGAATACTACTTTCCCGTCGCCCTTGCGGCCGGGCAGGCGCTCGCCAGACTCCAGTAGATAGCGTGCCTCGCTACCCGTGCACCAGACGCGACAGTCGCTGAGCCTTCCTTCAGAATAGAGGGCGCGTAACGCCAGGTGCCAGTTGTCAACCGATTGCACCTCGTCGAGCACTACCGTGGTTTTGCCCTTGATGTGCCGGTCGAGGCTCTCGTAGAGGTCCCGTCGTTCCAAATAGGTGGAGCAGTCCAGAAAGCAGATCGTCTCACAATCTCGAACGCCAGCAAGAAAGAGCTTCAACGACGCAGTCTTGCCGATCTGGCGTGGGCCGTAGAGCAAGGAAATTGAAGGAATGGGAGTCTCGAAAACCCGCAAATCAATTGCGGTTCTTTCGTCAAGCAGGTCACGACCCCATAGAGCGCGGGCCTCCGTTACCGATGGGTCGCTAAGTAACTCATCTGTTTTACTGAGTTCTTTGTCGTTTAGAATTATCCGCATTTGAGTTGAGGATAATTCCAGGTTAGCCCACAGTCAAGGTCAGTCTGGCGGTCGGACCCCGGTGGTCACAGGAGGTTGGGTGTGCAGAAGGGATGCTTGACGCAGGTTGCGCTAGCCAAGCGGAACACGCGACCTCTTTCAATGTTCACGACTTCAGCCATGGGAGATTTAAGTGTGACATGCGCCGCATTCCGGGCTGGACATGTTCATCACACGCATCATCATCAAGAAACAACCGTGGTGATTTGAGGCGTATTGCGGCCACGTAAAACGAGCCGCTAAAAAGCCCGGTGCCGACTCTCGGTGCCGCTAAACAAACAAACGAGACCTGGCCTCTCAGATCGCCGCATTCGCTTGCTCTACAAAGAGCATGGAGGCCGAAGATGCAGCTTGAACTACCGAAGTTGATCACCAAACTCCTCACCGAAGAGCGCATTAGCCGGCGCCAATTCGTCGAACGGATGAGCTACCGAAACGTCAACAAGGGGATGCGCTACCTGACGGCATGGCTGCGCGGCGAAGAACTGCCCGGCGATGATCATGTCGTGCGTCTCGCAAAAGCGCTCGGCCGGAAGCGTGAGGAAATCGAAGACGTCGTGCGTCGGGATACCTCTTCCGTGATCGACGAAGCCCGGCGACGGAGGGCCGAGGACCGGCGCTACTATCTAATCACTCGGTATATCCCCGGCTTTTATGCCACCGAGGTGCTTGGCGTAGATCTCGGCGAACTCTCGGCCTTAGATCAAGCGAGTTCGAGGGCTGCCGAGATCCAGCGGCGGTGTTGTTTAAACACGCCGTCGAACCGCAGTTATTGGCTTGGGGCGAAAGGAGAGATCGAGTGCGT
>JAFCZD010000199.1 GCA_019314525.1 Deltaproteobacteria bacterium | reverse complement strand
CTCTGGGCACCAATGACGTCCAAAGCTTGCTGCTTGAGTTTGGCGAGGCGGTGGAGCTTGATGGCACGCCCTACTGCGCTCTTGAGGGTGTCCATGTCAATGGGCTTGAGCAGGAATTTCGAAGCCCCAAGGTCCATGGCGTCGATAGCGCTCTCGATGGCAGGTTCACCTGTCATCAAGATCACTGGGACGTCGAGGTCACGGCTGCGGATGTTTTTCAGCAGCTCGATACCTCCCATGCCGGGCATCGCGACATCACTGATGATGACGTCGAATTGCTCTTTGTCCACCAACTCCAGCCCGTCGGAACCGTTGGTGGCCACAGAGACTTTGTATCCTTCGCCCTTGAGAATTCGCCTCAATGTTCGGAGCAAAGGTTCGTTGTCATCGATAACGAGGACAGTAGAGCATTGTGTCGGGGAATCTTGTTCGTTGGGTTTGTCAGACATGAGGTTATCCCCCTCGTTGCAAACGGGTGTGCATCTGATTGATAATCTACCAATCTGCTCGGAGGAGCAAAAATGAGTGTCTCGTACCCATGCCATCTCGTCAACACTCTGCCCTTACTTGTGAAGGTGCAGGCTTCTAATGTTAGAGCAATAGGATGAGTGCTCGAACCATGGGGCTCGCTGGAATTGATGTGGGTAACCCAGCGATTGAGCAGCTTTGCTCAAGATTGGGCGTGGAGCCGGTCTCCCTCGAGGATGTGGTCGGGGGTGATCGCCCTCTTGGCGCGCTCGAGTGTTTGGTGCTGGCCTGGGAAGAGCGTGGGTCTCGAGAACTCTTCTTGCAAGCGCAACATGAAGGCTATTTTCAGGATACGCCGGTGGTCGCTGTGGTGAACGACCCCTGGGGGAGATTTGTAGGCGAAGCATTTTCGGCGGGGATAGACGATTTTATTGGGATTTTTGAGCTTGCTGGCCTTGAGCGCAAGATCGCAGCCATGCTCCGCTGCAGGGCAGGTGCTCCTCGCGAACCCCGATCGTGAGCAGCGCATTCTCTTCGCTCGCGAGCTGCGGCGCATGGGGTTCGATGTTCATTTTGCCATCGACATGAAGCAGGTCTTGGCAGGCTCCAAGGCGAGGCTGGCTGTTGTAAGCGCCGAGCTTCCGCTCGCCGACCACCTTGAGGTCATGGGGCAGGAGGGGACGCCCTGGATCGTCACCGGCTCTGGGGAGCAGCTCGCTGAACTCGAGCATATGACGTCGAGGGCGAGCCCGCTCAGATTGTGCGTGTCGCCAATGAGCTGCTCACCGAGGGCTTCGAGCAGATGCGCCGAAGCGAACGCCTCGCCTATGGCTGCCCCTTGCTCTTTTCTGCTCGTGAGGTCGTGCCGACGTTCGGTTTTACCTTCAACATCAGTGAGGGTGGGCTCTTTGTGCGGACATTGACGCCACCCCCTATGGGTACGGCCTTGGAGTTGAAGTTTACTCCACCCTTTGGTCGCGGCCAGGTGTGGGTCGAGGGGAATGTCGCTTGGAGATCCATGCAACGCGTCAACCCTCGGGGTGTGCCCTCCGGTTTTGGCTTGAGCTATGGTGAGTTGCCCGTCGCCGACGGCGCCGCGTTGGCTGCCGGATACGCCGAGCTCCTCGCAAATAAGGGGGGTGTGTAGGAGTCGCCCCTCGCTTGCCATTGGCTTTTCGCTACCGATTAGATAACATCCTGAAAATGAAGGCATATGTTGCTATCTCCGTGGCTCGACGAGCCCTTGGCGAGTGGTGCGATAGCGTATGCTGAACATCTTCCCTGAGCGAGCGCTCGACTCCTCGATTCACACCTCGATCTTCATCGGCATTTTGGTGATGTGGGTGGGTACGGAGCTTTTGGGGTGGGCCTTCGCTGGCTTCGTTGTGCCTGGGTACCTTGCGGCGTTGGCCATCGTGCAGCCCATGGCCGTGTTCACGACGACCCTTGAGGCGGTGCTGACCTTTGGGCTGGTATGGGGGGTGGGCAAGGGCGCGTCGTGGCTTCGCATCTGGAGTTCGGCTTTTGGCCGTGAGCGCTTTCTGCTCTTTTTGATGTTCTCCATCCCTGTGCGCCTGGTGGTGGAGGGGGTGTGCAGTGAGCAACTGCAACAGATGACCGCCTATCTCTTTGGTGGCGCGACCTGGACCGACGTGCCTTTCCACAGCGTGGGCCTGGTGCTCGTACCGCTGCTGGCCAATGCCTTCTGGTGGCCCGGTTTGGCGCGTGGCGCGCTGCAGGTCTCCGTGGTCACCAGCGTGACCTATGCGGTGGTCACCCATGTGCTGATGCGCTACACCAACTTGCACCTCGCCCATCTGGAGTTGGTCTTCGAGAGCCTGGCCCTCGAGTTTGGTTCAGTGCCAAAGGTCCACATCGTTCTGCTCACCGCGGCTGTCGTCGCTGCACGTAATAACGTCAAGTATGGGTGGGACTTCAACGGTATCCTCGTCCCTTCCCTCCTTGCGGTGATCGTCACGGTGCCGAGCAAGTTCTTCGTCACCCTTCTCGAGGTGATGATCCTCTCCTATGTCTACCGAGGGATCGTTCGTCTCCCGGGGATTTCCGGTCTCAACCTGGAGGGGCCGCGACAGCTGGTCACGATGTATCTGCTCTCTTTTGGCTTCAAGTGGGTCCTCTCCTCTGTGGCCGAGGCGCTGCATCTGAACTTCATGGTCTCGGACGTCTTTGGTTTTGGGTATCTGCTCACCTCTTTGGTGGCCGTGAAATGTGTGACCAAGCGTGATTATTTCAAGACCATTCTTCCTGTGGCCTATACCGCGGTGGTGGGTTTTGTTGCTGGCGCCCTCATCACCATGGCCTTGACCATCGGCTCCATCTTCGTCTTGGGAGGGGGGGCTGGCATCGTCTCATCCTCCGCTACCACCAAGAGCGTCTCCCTCGAGCGCGCGGTCTTGGGCGCCTATGCCTCCGTGCGACGGTCCCCTCCTGCGTCGTTTCGTCACAACCCACGTGAGACGCGCGCGGTCTTCTCTGCCCTACGTCTCCTCGCCGGCGGTGGGGAGGAGGCGCTGAAGGTGGCGCGGCGTGAGCTGCAGCGCCGGGGGATGCACGTCCAGTGGTCCACACGAGCTGATGGCCAGCGATGTCTCGCCGCCAAGGTTCCCCGTCTCACACCGGCTGAACCCAGCGGTGCTCCCTCGCTCTTTCTCTGCGGTGGGCCCGGACCGATCTTGCTCGTCCCACGTCCTTTGAGCGATCCGCGCGCTCTCATCGCTGCTGCTTACGTCGCCCATCGCATCGACGTCGCGGCGGTGGTGGTGCTTGGTTTCGACCTGGCACGCGATGATCTGTCCCCCAAGGAGCTCAATCGTCACGCCCTGGCTCAAGCCTTGGGTTTTCGTCGGGCGGCCAGCGCGCACTCTGTCCTCGTGGTTCTTTCGGCCGCCAAAGGACAAACCATGGTCGAGCCTCGGAGCAGCACGGGGCAGCTGCCCCTGAGGAGCCTGCGCCGCGTCCTCCCCAACCTTGGCGTGCGTTTTCATGCTGACCACGGGCCCCTTCAAGCGCTCTGGACGCTGCTCCTCAGCAAAGACGGCTTGCTCACCGTGTCCATGGATCACTGGGCTTCGAGGTTTGCTCTGGAGGAGGCTTATCGGGTCAAGAAGCGCGGAGCGTCGAAGCGGCTGCTGGAGCACGCCTTCTGCTCCAACAGACCATGGGGTCTTCGAGAGCAGGTGGGCCTGGGGCGCGGCGCAGCACCACAGAGTTTTGCTGACGCCATGAGCTTCGGTGAATTCTTGATCGGCGAGGTCATGCGTTGGGTTCCTCGAGGCAAGGGTGAGCCACCAGCGTCGGCTCGCTATCTGGCGCGCAACCTCGACGTGGGGCTGACAAAGGTGTTGGACGCACGAAAGAGGCCTCTGTGGCTGCTTGATGGTGGGCCTAGCCGCGGTGTTTGGGTTTTTCGCCCTGGGAGTCATGGCAATTGGGTCTACGCGGCGTCTCACGCCCCCAGCCACCGAGAGACAGCACCCACGGCCTGTACCCTTTTTGATCAGCTCAACGCGCCGGTGCTTTGGATCAGCGCGTCTCCTTGCCCCGGCCCTGTGCGCTTTCCGCGGGTGGCTGACGAGCCGGCAGGGCGAGTATCATCCATCGCTGAGGCCTTCGCCGAGGCCTTCGCCATTCGCGAGGCGCTGCGACCGCGTCGGGATGAGCCACGATGGGAGCATCCGCGCCGCATGCTCTTCGTGACCCGCCTCGTGGATGAAGAGCTGCTCGAATATGGCGCCATCGCCGCTGTAGATCACGAGCTGCTCGAGAAGAGTGAGCGCGTGGCGCTGCTGCAAGAGCTCGGCGAGCTGCACAATATCTGGCCCTTTGTGTCTCCCTATGGCGGGCAGAAGGCTGATATGCCCTTGGTGGCGCGGACTTGCTTCCCTTTGCGCTATGCCAATGCCCTCGCACCACGCCACGGCGTGGCTCTGTGGCTGGCGCCACAGCTGCTCAGGGAGGCCGACGGTCACACCTCGAAGCAGCAGCGGTTCGCGCTCTATGCTGAGGTCGGTGTCAAGGTCGTGAGCCCACAGGTGGCTGAGGAGCTGCTGGGAGGGGTCCACAGTGGCCCAAAGGTCGATGGTGATAACGTGCTGGCGCTCATGCGCCGTCATCTGGTGAATGGGTTGCGGGGGCCCTTGGAGGTCTTGAAGGCGCACCCCAGCGCCCAGCTGCTGGCGGTGGACAAGCGGCTGCGGGTGGAGCTGCTTTATCTCGGACCGAAAAAGATCTGCAGAGCATCGTCGGGGCCACCTAGCCCACAGAATAGCTGTTGGTCTCGTTCCCCAACCGTGGGGGCCCGGTGAAGTGGCGGGCCCTCAGCTTTCTTTTCTTTGCCAGCGGCGTCGCATTGGTGACGGCGGCGCTGATGGCGCGCTCACGGGTGGAGCCGCCCCGGCGGCCAGCGGCGACGATCTTCTACTATGAGGTCCCCTCAAGGCGCGCCATCGACTTCTTCGTTGAGGGGACGCCCCGGCAGCTGCGCATTCACACCATGGTATTGGCGCCGCCCAATTGTCTTCCCGAAGGACCGGTGCCCTATCACATTGACATCCTTTGGCTCGATCGCGAAAACGTCAAAAGGCGACAGACTGTCCTCAGCGAGCAGACTCGCTTCCCACGCTATCCCGCCCTGGCGAGTGGGCCTCTGCGTCACGCGCAGATCCCCCATGACGACCGCGATGTTGCACAGGAACGCATTAACTTCGTCCCTGTGCACGGGGTGCTCCCCCAGGGGGGCACAATTCGCATCACTCTGCGCGCGCGGGGGGCACCCGTGCTCCTACGAGTCTTCGCCGAGGAGCCACGAAACAAGCTCGCCATGGAGCGTTTGCTGGTCTCGCCCGGGCGCCTCGTGCGTGAGAGCGTCGAGCGCCGCTCAGGGCTCTCGAGTTGGTCGTTGCTGGCACCTGCAGAACGACCCTATTTGCTCGCTGGGCGGTGGACTCGCCTCGAAATACGAGGCCGCGTCGCCCGTGAGCTCAAGGCTCACCGGGTCAAGTTGCGTGAGGTCCGTGTGGGCTGGCAGGCGCGGCATGTTTCACGGCTGTACCTCGACGCTGGCCAGAGCATGGCCGTGAACCTGCGTGGACCGATCAAAGTGCGCCTCTCAGGTGATGAGATGATCACCAAGCTTGGTGTTGACGTGGTCGCCGACCTTCCCCTGGGTACCAAGCCGCGGCTCCGTGAGGAGCAGGCCAAGCCGGTGGGGTTCGCTATGGAGAAGCAGGCGCGGTGGATCATCCTCGAGGACGCGGCTGCCCTCACGCTGCAGCTGCATAACCATCACCCTTCGCGTCGCGCGCGCTTCTTCCTCAGCGTTGATCGGCTCAAGCCGAGCCAGCTCTTTGCCAACACCCCCGTGCTTTGGTTTTCGGACCTCGTGTCCAATACGACTCGCGCCACAGCGCTGATCGGGCCTGGACGTCGCGTGCTGGGTGCTTATCTTCTAGGCCCCAGCCACAAGCACCCGTTGGTGATCTCCACCCAGGGTTTTCGGGGCACCCAGGTGCTGGCCCTCTCCGCGCGCCCCATCCGCTCCTCCGCGAGCAGCAAAGCGCTCTCTCGTCTGAGGGTGGTAGCCCGGGACCATCACCGTAAAGTACTCTGGCAACGTGAAGTGGAGATTCCCTTCGAGGTCAGCCGTTATGAGCGCTTGGCCGCCGCGTCATCTGGGGGCTTCGATTTCAAGTCGGCGTGCGCATCGGCTACCAAACCCAATGAGAGCGCGCGATGGTTGGGCGAGCCTCAAGACCTCTATCTCGCAGGGGGCGAGGGCATGGCCACCATCGAGGTCTGGGGCCTGTCACCTTTGCTCGTGTCGGTCAGGGCACGTGGCGCTGACGAGGAGCATGAATCTTTCCATCCCGTCAAGAACGAGGGCGTGCGGCTCCGCTACGATTATCGCCTCCGAGATCGCTGGGAAGCCCTCAGGGCGATGAATCATGACACGTTGCGCCTTGCAAAACAGCGGATGAGATTCTTGGCAAACACACGCTTGGCGCCGCCGCACGCCGCCCATTTGCCGAAACGGAATCCGGGGGCTCGCCTTTATACCACCCTCAAACCTTTGGGGCGCCCAACAGGCAGCATCTGGCTCACCCCCATGAAGGCGCAACCCCCGAAAACGCAACATCCACAGGTGACCATGGGCACAGCCAGCATCGACACTGGCAGAAATGATAAGCCGGACTTGAGAAACCTCTACTGCCGTTACCCAGGCTCTTGGCGTACCCTGCGCTTCAACTACACGCCCACAGCGGCCTCGCGTTTGCGGCATGTCCTCTATGGAGTGATGACGTGTCCGGGGCCTTATCTTGGCGCACCTTTTAGCGTTTCGTTGGACGGCAGGAGGTGGCGCCAAGGGCGTATCTTGCAGCAGGTGACGCGCTTCAGCAGCGTGCGCGCCAAGCCCCGCCGGAACCTCGAGTTCAAGGGGCCCCCTGCGTGCACACTCTGGATGAAAAGCTACGGTAGTGAGCGCGTCTGTGGGGCGCCCTTCAGGCCCATCGTTGGCTATGCACTCCCCCCTGGTGGGCAGCTCTCCTTTGCCGCTCGTAAGACCCTGGATGAGCAGTTTTTCGTAGTGGGCGGGGTTGGCGCTGCTGGCGGAGAGGTCCATATCGAGGTGAGCGGCGACCTTCGTCGCAAAGGGGGAGTTTTCTCGGCCTATACGCGCTCCACGCGGCGGGTTGCGCTGCCCAGGCTCGCCGTGCGTGCTGAGCGCCTCGAGCGCCCAGGCGCTCCCACCCCCCTGCTGGAGCCCCATGGCATCCGCCTCAACCCAGACTTGCCCTCCCGGGTCTACCGCTTACGTGTGGTCAATGTGGGGGGGCGACCGTTGCACATCTGGGCGCTCTGGCAGACTGTCTCCAAGACGGGTGAGGCGCCTGCGTCGAAGGTTCATTGGGTTCATGGAAGCGGGGAGGAGCTGTGAGAGATGCCAAGAGGCGCGGGCGTGGTGTGCAGATCGTTCATCTCGGGCTCATCGTGGCTTGGGTGCTGGCGTTGAACCCAGAGGCGATGGCCAAGGGCATGACGTTGCACCTCGCGCAGGAATGGAGGCGCGCACGGCATCGAGCACGCTGGCGCTCGCCCTCCCCACAGCAGCGTGATCTGCTGCGTGAGGCGGCGCGTTACGCCATGAGGGCTGCTGCTGACTGCAGCGCAGCTCACGAGCAGGAGCTGCGACGGCGGCTCAACTACTCCTCTTTCGAGCTCGTGACGCTGAAGGCGGATGGCGCCAAGGTGTGGCTCTTGCGGGAGGTCTCGAGAGCACGTCACGGAGGGGGGCTCTACGCGTTTCGTTGTGGGGCAGCTCGGCCCTGGTTGTTACAGGCGCCTCACGCTTTTTTCGATGTCGGCTCCGGGCTTTTAGTGCGCAAGCTCTTCATGGAGTCAGGTGCGCGGGCGGCCTTCTGGAACACTGTGCATCGCTATCGCGCGTTGCCCGGTGAGCGGCGTGAAGATCGCGTGCACCCAGCCGACGTGGCCCATCAATTTGGCAGCCTCTTCCACGCCGTGACCATGGGAGCGGCCACGGCGTCGACGAAGGACGCCCCGCTGAAGGTGATTCAGGTCCATGGAAGCGACCTCTCGCGTGAGCGTTTCGATGTGGTGGTTAGTTATGGGCAGAGGCGGCCTTTGGCGGCCGCGCTGGGGGTGGCGCTGGGGCCGTCCCTTGGTCGAGTCGCGGTGTATGGGCGCGACATGCACAGGCTCGGCGGAACGACGAATGTCCAAGGTATCGCGCTGCGGCGAGCAGGCGTGGGGCATTTTCTGCACCTCGAACTTTCCCGGCCCGCCCGGGAGATCTTGAAGAAGAGGCGAAAAAAGCGTGCTGGGCTCATCAGTGCGCTGGCAGGGCCCTGGCCTTGAGAACTCTTGTCCTGATAGCGCGGTGGCTGCTCCCCGTGTTCCTGGTTGCCTCTGCGCAGGAGGTCAGAGCTGAGCCCCTGGACGAGGTGCGCTGGCGAGAGCTGGTGTGGAAGGACCCGTCTCCGCGGGCCATGCGCTTGCTGGGCCCCGTCGGGCGCCATGCCCTCGCAGCGGCGTGTCCCCCAGGGGTTGAGCCGCGGCGCCTCGCGCTGAAGGAGCATGTGATCTTGGAGGGGGCCTTTTCACAAGGGCAGTGGCAGCAGGGGCGTTGGATTTTTGGTGAGGCTCCGCTAGGGGGGGTGAGCTGGGCTCTCACTGGCGCGGGTTGTCGGGTCAGCTACCAACAACGCCGGTTGCGAGATCGCCGCTTCTCTCGCCTCGAGTGGCATGCCAAAGGGGAGCGCAAGTTGGAGCTGCTCATCGCCAAGGAGGCGCCCTTTGGGGCGCTGGCACAGAGCTGGCTGCAAGACGCAGCGAGCCCCGGCCGTTGGATTGATCGCTATCGATTGTTGCGCCCCGCGACTCAGCTGGGCGCCGTCCGGCGCCATGTGCAGCTTCCCGCATCTCGCGTCCAACCCTTCAGCCTCTGGCTTCATCGTCAAGATGAACCCTCAGACTGGAGGATGGTCTCTGCACCTCGTTTTGTCGTGCACGGACCTGCCCGCGTGGACATCGACGTGCGCCGTGTTGGTGTCGCGTCACAGGTTTGTCTCAAAGTGAAAGATGACAAGAGTTGTCAGCTCTCTCCCGATGCTCAGGTCCCGAGGCTTGAGGGCCGGGCGCTGCGTTACGAGGTTCCCAGGGTGCATGGCCAGCCTGTGAGCACGCTCTTGCGCTGGCGCTTGCTCTTGCCGCCAGGGCCGCATCAGTTGCGCTTGATGGCGCCGAGGCTGCTGGCGAGGGTGCGTGTTCGTGGCCTCTCCAAGAGGTGGGGGCTGAGCGCAACGCCCCCCAAGAACATCGTGGTCTACGCGCCTGGCGCGGCGGTGGAGCAGAGGGAGCTGCAAGGGCAGCGCTCGCGGCAACAGGTCCACTGGTTGCCGGCGTCGGCTCAGGGCAGGGAGCTTTCGCCTTTGGCGCTGATGGTAGAAGCGCAAGGTCCTGTGGCCCCTATGGATTGGCGTTGGTGGCCTCTCGGCAAGCCTCTGGCAGCTACGCCAGGGCTGACTTGGCTCGACGAGAACAACCAGGCGGCGTTGTGGGTCCCCGCGGCGGCGCGCTGCGAGCTGCGCCTGGGCAAAGGGAGCTCTTGGCACGGCGCCCCACGTAACGCCCTCAGCCGCTTCGTCTTCACCGGAAGCGCTGGCACAGCGGGGACGTGGCCCGAAATGCGCGGTTGTTCTGCGTGGCTGCGGGTGCGGGGGCGACGAGCGGAGAGTGAGCAGGCGGGCGAGCTGCTGCTGCAGCGGCTCTGGCGCGTGCCGTTCAAGGGGGCTGCCAGCTTTTCTTTGTCGCCCAAGGCCGATCAGAGCGCCATCACCCTCAGCTGGCCCTTGTGGGAGGAGTCTCGCCGCCAGGAGAAGATACTTCCCGTGACCGTGGCGGTGGAGTTGGCCTCAGGTCAGACCTCCCGTTTCGTTATCAGGCCTGCTGTGCACGATAGAAGCATCGAGACCTCTACGGCGGTGGATCGCTCGCGTTGGAGCAAGCCCATGCGCTGGGTCTTCGCGGGCCCAGCACGGCGCCTACGCGTCAGCTCCCCAGGAGTGTTCGCTGTGAGGGTTGCCAGCCGCATGCAGGGGGCTGCGCAAAAACCTTCGACTTCGCGTTTAGGCCACGTGCCTCTCAAAGGCGAGGCCTTGGTGCAGCTGCGTGGTCTCACGCGCCGTATCGCGAAGGACCCACACAATGCTCACCTCCGGTTGCAGCGCGCTGGCTTGTTGGAGGCCCTTGGCGCTCCGCAGCTCGCCGCGAGTGACTACCTCTGGGCGCGCTTCGCGGCGCCGGACGAGCTTGCCCACGTCGCCGCCCATGTGCAGCTGCTCACCACGAGACATCTCTTCGGCGAGGGTCATTGGTGGCCTTTGACGGCGGGCTGGCTGCGGGCCGGCAGAACAGGGGTGGCCATTTCAAACCACGCCCTTGAGTTGTCCGCTACGCGCGACTATCTCGCGTTGGTGCCCTCACGGCCGGTGGCTGCATCCCTGGAGCGGATATGGTTCTGGCGCAGCGCGATCCTCGGTGGACAGATCCTCTCTCCACGGCAACGTCTCGCCGCCTACCGGTCCCTCGAAGGCCTGCCGCCACAGCGCCAGCGGGACCCCTATTTCTGGCCTCTGCGTGCCCTCTCTCGTTGGCAGGGGATCGCCTTGGTCGGAGGGCAGGCCAGGGCGACAAAGCGGATCTGGCCCATCGGTCGCAAGGCATCAGCACTGGATGCCTTGCGAGACGCGCTCTTCGTCGACGCCTGGCCGCTGCAGCGCCTCGCCCGGCTCTCAGCGGCTCGCGAGCTCGCCCTGCCACCACGCAACGTTGCGCGCGAGATCCCCTCCCGTTGTCTGCAGCGACGCCCTGAACGGGTAGGGCGCCCGTGTCGCTTCGAGTTGGTGAACGAGGGACGCAAGGTCGTCGCCTTTGTGAAGGTGCCTGATGGAGGTGTGGCCAAGCTCCTGAGGGTGCCGGCAGGTTCGAGCGTGCTCTACTTGCGCATTCCTGTGGAGAGCACGGCGCTGCAGGAGGTCTTGCTGCCTGAGGCCTGGGCCCTGCGGCTGCTGCGTGAGGCAGAGCAGAAGGTGTGGCGCCTCGACGCTGGTAAGGTGGCCAGCATCACGCTTCTCGGGCCTAGCGTTCTGCGCCTGCGCGTGCAGCGGGCGACCAGAAAGCCTGTGCCCATAAGGGCGCAAATGATGGCCTTGGGCGGCGCGGAGAACAAGCCCGCAGTTCAGCCCCAACGCCAGCACCTCGAGGGGCTCACCGATACAACCGAGGTAGAGTTTCCCGTAGAGGTGGTGGGGCCCTGTCGGGTGCAGATATCTGCTGGAGGCCCTATCGTCTTTCGCCCCTCCATGCGCGTCCCGCGGGTGGCTTCAGTCGAGCCGCTCTCAGACCGTCTCTTTGCGGCTCGGGCAGCCAAAGCGCAGAGCGGGGCAGCCCCCTCGCTCCCGAAGGAAGCAGCGGCTCCCCTCGCGACCCTCGCGGCGCGGCCGATTCAACGGCCGCCTTTGACGCTGAGCGTGGGTACACGCTTTGGAGCAGAGGAGATCTCTGGAGACCCAGAGCAGAAGCTGCGGCGCCTCTTCACGCTCCAGCTGGGTTTAAGCTCTCGGCCGGGACGTTGGCCGCTCTGGGTCGACTTCGAGGGACGCCTGATGCTTGGAGAGGACGCGCCCGTCTTCCTCGCGCGGGCAGGCCTGGATTGGTACCTGATGAGAGGGCCGGTGGCCTTTTCTCTCGTGGCCGATGTCACCCTCGCGCGGGGATCGCCAGATGACATCGGGTTGACAGCCCTCGGCGGCGTTGTGCGCGCCCAGGGGGAGCTCTGGCTCACTCCTCTGGTTCAGTTGCGCGCCCATCTACGCTATGCCGAGCGTGACGCGCTCAGCGGCGGCGTTCGCCCAGGGCGCTCTTATGGGCACGTGCCCGCGCTCTGGTCTGCTTACCGCCAGGACCACCCCCGTGCCCTCGGGGGTCTGCTCATGCTACGCCTCGTGCTTGGTCGCAATATGCGCTACGGGATGTCCACGTGGTTGACGAGCAATGCATCGACGGACCAAGCGTTGGTGGACCATGCGGGCCTTGGCGCTCACCTCGACGCTGTGCTCCCCTCGTTTTGGGCTCGCCTGGGCACCGACCTCGAACGCCGCTTCAGCGACGCCCACCGTGACGCGCCATATTTTGGCCCTGAAGCCTACGCGCGGGGCACATGGACGCTGTGGCCAGCTGGGTACTGGGGGTTAGAGTTGGTGGCGAGTGTGCGCTACCAATTCCATTTCGAGAACGTCCTACTAACTGTGGGCCTTCGCGCGTTTCTCTCACGCGACCGCGGCCTGCACGATCTTCGACCCTCGCGCACGCTCTACAAGCCGGCGACGAGTTGGTGGCAAGATAGAAGCGCGGTGGGGAGCTATGGCCACCCAGGCAGACGCGAGGCGAGGTGAAGATGCGGCGAGATGAATGGCTTGAGTTTATCTCCCATCGCGTGCCTGACCACGCCCGTCGAGCCGCTCTTCGAGAGCTCGAGCAGGTGGCTGAGAGGCTCGTGTTGCAGCAGGAGGTCGTGGAAGAGGGCGTGGACGATGCGCCCCTCGTGTCGCTGCTCCTCGCCCTGGGCGAGATCTACCGTGAGCTGATGACGGCGCAGCAAGAGCTGCGCGACCAGCGGGACACCCTCGCCGGTAGCGCCTCCGACGAGGCGGCGCGTACGGTGGTCAGAGAGTCGCTGATCATCGCCAACCGTGAAGGGCTCTCTGCGGATATCCAGGCCGTCGATCGCTTCCTCGACCAGGAGGCGATGGATCTGCGCTGCCTCTACACGATCCATCCTCTGGCGCAGCAGTGGCAGCTGGCCGCAACGGTGGCTGCCACGAGGGTGGGGGAGATCGAGGCGGGTGGAGAGCTGCCGGCGTGGACCTCCGCTTTCCGCACCGCGTCTGATAGCGTCGCCCAGAGCAGCGCGCAGCTGCTGCGTGATCGTCAGCAGCATTGGTGGCTGCGGGTGGTGGCTTGTGAGCTGCTCGGATCGCTCGCGCCTTTGTCTCAGCGCCAAGGGCCGCGGGTGCGGCAGCTGCTCCTCAACACGCTCCTCGAGCATAGTGACACCCCCTGGGTCCAGGCCGCCGCCTTGAACGCCTATGTCCAGGCGCGTATCAGCGCAGGGCAGGAGATCGCGGGGGTCATCGCAGACGTGGCGACGCCACCTCTGGCGACCCTCGAAAACCTTGGCGGCGCCAGACCCCAGCGACCATGTGCAGATTTGTGCAGCGCGGCTGATGGCACGCTGCGGGAATGCCGCCGCGCTGCCTCGTCTTCAGCGCCTGGTCGAAGCTGAAGGCTTCGAGGTCAGCGTGAGAGCGCGCGCTGCGCTCGTGGTGGCCGCCATGCCAGACAACGCCCCGCCACCGAGCGCCCACGAACCTCTGAGCCGCGTTGAGGATCAAGGGGGCCGCCTCGGGGCGCCTGGTTGGGTCTCCCTTGTTGGCTGCGCGTTGGCTCCAGAGCGTGAGCCGTGGCTGGTGCAAACCATGCTCGAGGCGCTTTGGGTCCGCCGCCGAGGGCTCGCCATGGGTGAAGACCTCGAGGAGATGAAGCGCAGCTGGGAGCCTCCCCTCGGGTATTGGCGTGAACGCGACGAAGAGCCAGAGGTCGCCGAGGGGGCAGGGAAGCTGCTGCGGTGGTTGAAGGTGCAGGCCAAGGAGGAGGCCGCCGCCGCCCTGGTGGTGATCGACGATTGGCTCGATGTGGCCCCGGAGGGGCAGCGTCGCCGCTTCAAAGACGGGCTCTTCACGCGCATCCAAGGGGGTGAGCTGCTCGACGTGCTGGCCGTCGCGGCGGCAGATGGTTTTGATTTGGCAGCCGAGCCCCTCAAGCGTGGCTATCGAGTGGAGAACGGTAGCCTGCCGCGCTTTGCCCTCTGGCGGCTTTTGTATGAGCTTCGGCGCCCAGCGAACGATAAGCGCAAAGCTTTCCCTCATACCACGGACTGCTGGCCGCGTGGCTCGTTGGTGGCTCTCACGGACGCTCAGTCGGAGGTCACCGCTCCTGAGCGCGTCGCGATATGGCCGCCTCGAGGTGGCCTCGGCCCGTCAGCGCATGACCATCGAGCGCCGTCGTGGACGTGTGGGCGCGTGGATTTCGGCGCAACGACGCTACGCAGAGCTGGCAGACCTGCGAGAGCAGCTCTTGAAGCGCCCCATGGCCGAGGCAATCGCCGAGTACGATGCGAGGTTGGAGCAGACGGGCTTTCATGTGGTGCGCCACAGCGTGATGTTGCCTTTGGCCGTCAGCTTGCCGAGCATTGATGAGCTCACCTACTACTTCGTCTCCACCGACATCGGCTCTATCGCGCACCTGACGGTGCTCATGGCGGCGTGGGCTGGGCGCGCGCTGCTAATCCGCAACCAGATCACACGAGACAGGCGCAACATTCCCCTCGTCATCGGGGGCTGGGGGTCACGAGGAAAGTCGGGCACGGAGCGGCTCAAGGCGGGGCTCTTTCACGGCATGGGGTATCGTGTGGTCGCCAAGACCACGGGCTGCGAGGCGATGTTCATCGCGAGCATTCCAGGGCAAGAGCCGACGGAGATCTTCCTCTATCGCCCCTACGACAAGGCCACGATCTGGGAGCAACGAGATATCCTCAGCATTGGTGTTGGCCTCGACGCGCAGGTCTTCCTCTGGGAGTGCATGGCTCTTCGTCCGAGCTTCGTCGAGGTCTTGCAGCAAGAGTGGATGCATGACGACATCGCCACGATCACCAATACCTATCCGGACCATGAGGATATCCAGGGGCCTGCTGGGCGTGATGTAGCTGATACCATTGGGCTCTTCATTCCGCGCAACTCCATCACGATCACCACCGAGCAGCATATGACCCCTGCGTTGGTGCAGCGGGCCAGAGAGCGCAATTGTGAGCTGGTGATCTGTCGCGCTGAGGAGTGGGAGCTGCTGCCCAAAGACGTGCTCGCACGCTTCCCCTATCATGAGCACCCAAAGAATATCGCCCTCACGGCGCGCATGGCCGCGATGCTGGGCATACGGGAAGACGTGGCCCTCAAGGAGATGGCCGATCACGTCGTCGCCGACATTGGCGTGCTCAAGGAGTATGGGCCGATCTCCTACAAGAAACGCACGCTCTCGTTGATCAATGGATCCTCTGCCAATGAGCGCGCCGGTCACCTCAGCAACTGGGACCGCCTGGCGTTAGGCGAGTGGGAGGCGACCTCGGGCCTCCATACGCGCATGGTCCTGGTGGTCAACAATCGAGCTGATCGTCTCGCGCGGCAGGCCGTCTTCGAGAAGATTGCCATTAATGATATGGGCGCGGACGCGGTCTTCGTCATTGGCACAAATGTGCGCGCCTACGTGGATAATGTGCATAAAGGCTTGTATCGATCCCTGCGCGCCGATCTCCTCGCCCGCTTTGGTCACGAGCGCGCGGACACGCGCAGGGATCTTCTCGCGTATGTGGGGAATCGTCTGCGTCGGCCGGCGCTGGTGGATGAAGAGGCGTTGAATACCGCCGTGAGCTTCGTCGGTGAGGAGGCGCGGCCTGAACTCGAGGCGCTGGTGAAGGTGAGCTATGCGGTGGACCCGGAGGCCCTCGATGGCCTCGCGAGCCAGCTCCTGGAGGTCAAGATCGAGGCGGGCACCGAGGTCTCTCCCATGGACCACGCGCGGCAGTGGATCCGTGAGGTGAGCTGGCTTCATCTGCTCCACGAGAACCTGGAGGTGTGGCGACCGGAGAGCGTCATCGACGGCTTCCTTCTGCTTTATGGGGCGCGGATCCACCCCTTGCTCGACCCCGCCTTGAGCGGAGATCAGGTCTTTCATCTCGTCTCCATCACCGAGCCTATGGGCGCCCACACGCGCATCATGAGCTCTCAGAATATCAAGGGGACGGGGCTGGCCTTCATCTATCGCTGGCAGGCGGTGGACAAGATCGCGCGCTGGCTCGACGAGCTGAAAGAGGCAAGCCCTGCTGAGGCGGAGGCGCTCTTGCATCGCATTGGCAGCACCTCCAACAAGGGCGTCGCTGACCAGGCGCTGATCATCGAACGCTTGGCGGAGTTGGCCCAGAGCGGTCGGCTTCGTTTCTTGGGCCTGGGTGACGCGGCGGATAACTTGATGGCCCAGACAGAGCGTGTGCTCGAAGCGAAAGAGGGCGCCCTTGGCGGGGGCGTGGCGCGTCGATCGCTCTTCTCTCGTTTGAAGGGGCGCATCGAGGCCATCTTCGACGCTTACGACAGCGTCCGGCGTTCACGAGAGGCCAAAGCCATCTACCGCGACCTCGTGGCGAAGCGTGTGGGTTTCGCGCGGGCGGCCATGGAGGCAAAAAAACTGGTGGACCGGCAGAAGGGTGGCTGGCTTTTCAAGTAGGGCAGAGCATGTCAGGGGCGGGGGCTGGCTGCGGCCTGGTCGGGAAGACCTTCAATGGCGTGACCTGAGTTTCCTTGGGTGAGCTCGGAGAGACGGCCCAAGGGTATGAGCGCAGGGGGCTTGTAGTGTTTCCTCGGCTCTCTCAACCCAGTCCCTGCATGTGCGCGCGATGGTTCAGCGCGTGTAGAGGTGTTCTGTGGGACGGGATGTTGCGCCATGGAAGCCTTTAAAACTCGGAGACCTTCTGGCGGCGTAGCCACCTGGACAGAATATAAGCGTACCAAGCGTTGACTTGGTCGTCAAAGCTGCCTCCATGACGATGCGCATACCACGCTCGCCTGGCCGTCGCCAGATCAACATAGTTTTCGAGCAAGGGATCGGGGGCTTGGAGTTCGGCGTTGATGCTGGTGGCGTGCAGGCTCATCCAGTGCGCGGAGAAGCTGCCACCGAGATGTTCGTGTCCACGGCGCCAGCAGAGCGTGCGTGGCAAACGGGCCTCCCCCGCGTGTCGCATGATCCACTTCGACCACCCATGACGTGATTTCTGCTCCCAGGGCAGTGAGAGGCAGAACTCCACCAGGCGTTGGTTCAGCAGCGGGTGGCGGGCCTCGAGACCGCAGAGGGAAGCGAGCCGATTGTAGCGTTCGAGGGCCACAGCAAGGTAGGGGTGAGTGAGTCGTTGGCAGCTCGCCTCCCCCAAAGTGGGGGCAAGCCCATCACCATGGTGGCGCTCGAGCGCTTCGAGGCGCTCAGAGAGCTGGATGCGTTTCGCGAAGTCAGGGTGGATCACCGTGCCCAAAGGAACGGACGCCCTGCGTTTGGTGGCTGTACGCTCTTTCCACCACTGGCGCATGGCGGGGAGCAGCACGGGGCCAGCAGTCCGCAACGCGAGCTGCCACAATGGCGCTGTTCTACGATAGGTGTTCTTCCATTGGCCGAGGACCTCTCGTTGCGCCATCCAGAGCTGGCCTTGGCGCAGCAAATAGGCTGGGTAGCTGGTGCCGAGGGAGGCGACGAGGTCGCCATCGACGCCATCGAGTAAGACCTTATGACCCCCTCGTCGTGCCCGTTGATAGACGGCAATCAGCAGCGTCATATTGGAGTCGAAGGGGGCCTCCATCGCCTCGTAGGTGTTCTCCATCGCCGCTTGGTGCGCGCCCATCTCCCCGGCGAGCACTCGCGTGGGTGCCAGGTCCCCCTGGCTGATAACTGCGTTGGCGAAATGAGTCTCGAGGCAGTCCGCCAAACGCGACTGGGCGCTGAAGACCGCCAGCGGCGGGTGACCTTCATCGCGCTCGAGTTTGCGCGCACTGGCGACCAGGGTGGCGGAGTCGAGTCCGCCGCTGAGCATCAACGCAGGCGCGCCGTGGCAGCGCAGGGACTCTCCCACGGCGACATCAATGCGCTCCTGGAAGGCCTCCGCATAGTCGCTGTCGGAGCGCAGGCGCAGCGTTGATGGCGCTTCGAGCTTGGCGTAGCGTTGGATGACCATGCCCTCCGCGGAGATCACCACGTGATGGGCGGGTGGCAAGCGTCGGACGTCACGGTAGAAGGTGGAGTGGTGATCGATGCCCTCGAGGCGATGAATCAAAAAGTCTGCGATGCGCCCCTCGTTGAGCTCGTGGGGCACGGCCTCATGCACGATGACCCCACGCATCTCCGAAGCGAAGCAGAACACATCCGGGCCCATGTGGTAGTTGACGCTTTTGACGCCTAAGAGGTCGCGGGCGCAGAAGATTCGTCGGCGCTGGCGATCCCAGATGGCGAAGGCGAAGTCACCGCGTAGGCGCTTCGCGCAATGGGTGCCCCATCGCGCGTAGGCCTCGAGGATGAGT
>JAFCZD010000721.1 GCA_019314525.1 Deltaproteobacteria bacterium | reverse complement strand
GCGGCGCTCTGGTGTGGGAGGGTGAAACGGTGGGCTCCATCGATGAGACGTCCGTTCACGTCTCGAACTCCCAATCCGCGCCCATGTGCGTGATCAACCAATCCTTCACCCTCACCGCCCATAGCTACGCTGAGAGCACCACGGGCGCGTGTGCGGGAGAGGCGGTCTCGAATATTGCCAGCGGCACAGCAGAGAAGCTTCCCTCAGCGGCGCTCTTCATGCCGCACACCGTGCGTCTCCAGCCACGCCTGGGGAAACCCGAGAGCGTGATGGTCGTCGTGGAGAATGTGGGACTGCTTGAGGCCACGGAACTTTCAGCCAGCGCGCAGCCGCCCCAACTCGCGTTTGCAGGCGGCGCTTATCCTGGAGCGGGAGGCACCTGCGAAAAGACGCTGCCCGGCGGACAGAGCTGCACCCTGGCCCTCACCCTGGACGAACCGAAAACAGGGCCGATCACGCGCTTGCTGAGCCTGCAATATCATGACCGCCAGGTAGCGCTGAGCGCGTGGAGCGAGATCGTCGGCGACGTTCAGCCGGACTACCAGAACGTGGTGCATATCTCCGTGGGCGCGCTGCCCAATCATTCGGGGCGGGTCTGCCTGCTCGACGACCATACCGTGCACTGTCGTATACCGAATAACCTCTTCCTTTCAGACCTCCCAGCGTTGACCAAGCCCGTCGTGGTGGACGTGGGTGCCAGCCAATCCTGCGCCATCGACACTTCGGGTTTGGTCTGTTGGGATCACGGCGTCACCGGCCTGCCCACGCCGCCCCCCCTATCGAATCCCCTGGCCATCACCAACGGCGACTTCCATGCATGCGCCATCGACGACACGGGCGTGGTCTGCTGGGGCTCGAAGACGGTGACCCCCACGCTCTCGCATCCGATACAGATCTCCGCGTGCGGGCCAGACACCTGCGCCATCGATGATAGCGGCGTGGTCTGCTGGGGTACCAGCGCGTTCGTGGGCGCCGTGCCTTCCCTGTCGAATGCCGTGGAGGTACGCACGGGCTGCTCTGGCCGCACGTCACCCCCGCCTCTCGTCGGTCTCCGCGCGTTCTCTCTCGGCAATAGCCACGGATGCGCCCTCGACGATACGGGGGTCCACTGCTGGGGTAGCAATACCCATGGTGAACGTGACGTGCCTGCGCTCATCGCCCCCACCCACGTGGCAGCCGGCGCCAATTGGTCCTGCGCCCTCGACCAGAACGCTCTCATCTGCTGGGGCTCAAGCTAAGGGGAATACGGACTGCTTGGTAGATCTGCCAAGACCAGCTTCTTGCTGGCACACGCTATGCGCTCATCATCGGTGTCTCGCAGCGAGAGGTAGAGCGAGAGTGGATCGACGAGATCACGGCCTGCGAACTGGGGTAAAGGGAGGCCATCGATCTCAAGCGCTCAAAGTGGGCCCCCATCTACATCTACTGGCCCAGGATATCGGCCACAACAGCTTCCATGCGGTGAGCATGGGCGCGAAAGTGGCCGCTGAACTCAGGATATCGGCCACAACAGCCTCCATGGGGTGAGCATGGGCGTGAAAGTGGCCGCTGAACTCAGGATATCGGCCACAACAGCCTTCATGCGGTGAGCATGGGCGCGAAAGTGGCCGGCACGGCCTATGAGTCTAACTTGACTCCCATCCCCTCCTCCACAGATCCGCCCCCAAGAGAACCCCAACCCCTTGAGCCCACCTCCCTCCCCCCCTAAGCTTCGCTCATGATCAAAAACCTTCTCCTCGCCCTCCCGATCACCGTCGCCCTCGCCTGTGGCGGCACCCTGCCCCCCGAGGAAAACGACGCGGCGCTGCCCACCGATGGCGTGCGCGTCGACGGCACGACGCCCACCTCCGATACGGGCACCACGCCCACCTCCGATACGGGCACCACGCCCACCTCCGATGCGGGCACCACGCCGACGCCGGATCAGGGCAGCACCACGCACTACGACGGTGAGCCTGGCGAATATGTGCTCACGCACAATGGCCGGCAATATCGGCTCTACGTGCCCTCAGGCTATCGCCAAGGCACGCCGATCCCCCTGCTCCTCGGCTTCCACGGCTCGGGCGATACAGGCGGGAACTTCTATCTCATCGCCAAATCCCTGGGCTGGACCACCGCCGCCGAGCCTGCGCGCTACGCGCTCTTGGTGCCCGACACGAAGTCTCCCTACAGCGATTTCGGCACTTGGTCTGGCGACGTCATGAACGACGCAGGCGCGATGAAGGATGAGATGACGGAGATCCTCGCCATCGTCGATGAGACCGCGCGCCATTACAACCTCGATACGAAACACCTGCACGCCTTTGGTTTCTCCAACGGCGGCCTCTTTGTCGCCCTGGCGGGCATGGCCAACTCTCAAACCTTCGCCAGCTTGACGGTGATGGCCTTTGGCTGGGGCGCGCAATACCCCCTCGTCACGCCCACCCGCAAGATCGCCACGCAGCTCGCCTGTGGCACCAGCGACTCGTTCTACCCTCAGGCGCAGCAGTCCGCGAGCTACCTCTCGAGCCAGGGGCACCCGTCACGGCTGGAGACCGCCGCAGGCGTGAGCCATCGCTTCTCTGGGATCTGCCAGGCGGTTGGCATCGACAACCTCGTGAGCTGGATGGAACAACACACGCTCTGAGCCTGCCCTCTGAACCTCCAGTCGTGGATCAGAAAGGACCGAGTAAATGAGCACAGGAGAACAGAAGGCAGCAGATGCAACCCAGCTGATTTCGCAGCTTAAGGATGAGTCGAATCCAGCCTACGACGCGTTCATGTCCAAGCACCGCTTCGACACAACGCTGAAAATGCCTCGAGAGGAAGACAAACAGAACCTCTTGCTTGGCATCAAGGGTATGTTCTCAGCCGACCCGAGGTGCAAAGAGCTGGGTGCAAAAAAGCTTCGCCCTAAATACGTTTTCCCTAAGCGCACCTCTGCTGAGGCGAAGATCTATCTCGCTCTAATGGCTACACCAGAGACACAGGGCATCTTTCTGAAGTTCATGTCGTCCCTCTTCGATGAGGCCTACTATCAGGACAAGAAGGAATTCATCCTGATGCTCAAGACGGGCAAGCCGGCGTTCGAGCAGATGCTCGCCGACCCAAGAAATGAACTCTACGTCCCGGCCATTAAGAAAGTTAGCAGAGCTATCGCCTCCTACGACCGCTCTCTGACGATCCAACCAGCCGAATTCAAGAAGATCGAAGATGCATTTGGAGTCATGCTCGGCAAGGAGGTGTCAGACTTTGACCACACCACCGAGTATCTCCACTATGTTTATCATGAACATCTGGCGGCGGAGTTTTCCGGATATCTGCACCCCGAGGGCATCAAAAGCTTAGGGAAACAGAGCCCCCTTTTCCGCTTCGACGGCGACTCCTATTATCACCTTCCACGGCACTTTGACTTTGATGACTCGTTGTTCGATATGCACGGCTTGATCGATGGCATCAAGAGTGAGCCGAAGTCTGAAATTGAGCGGCTGTCGCGATCCTTCCAGGACTCGCTCTACATCAGGGGACACGACCTAGGCCGTGTCATCGTCGAATATGGTCTGGACCTCAGGCGAACAACCTCTCTCTACGTCATCGGGCGTATCAAGACGGATGGAACCTTGAATGACGCCCTCTGCACGACCTTGCTGCATGTGAATCGAGACATGCTCGAATATGGCAGCGAGATAAGGGTCTCAAAGAGGGGCAACGAGATACTCAAGGGCATCAAGGGGAAGCTAAAGAAGCTCTTCAGGGTGATGCTCGTCACCGAGGAATGTGCGCGCGACACGGGCTACTGTTTTCATGGTCAAGAGTGTCTGGCCGAGGAGTTTGAAGTCCTGTTGCAAGACCCTCGCAACTCGCTGGTTTCTTGTTGGGGAATGACCGAGAGCATTTACGCCTTCGCCATTTTGCAGCGCATTCCTCACGCGTGAATACCGAGCCGCACTCTAGTCGTCGTATTTCATGTCAGAGCTCTTGAACTCCAGCCGGTAGACCCGCTCTTTGACATCTGCCTCGCGGAGGATCTTGAGCTGGTCAATAA
>JAFCZD010000720.1 GCA_019314525.1 Deltaproteobacteria bacterium | reverse complement strand
CCCCGGTGGCGGCGCTATATGTTTTTGTCCTCGCTGCTCTCTGGAAACCTGTGGGGCTCTGCAGGCCTCTTCGTGCTTCCCCAGGTCGATCTCCCAAGACAACTCTTCTTGGTGCTCCTCGGCTGCGGAGTTTGCGCCGCGGCGGTGTCCACCCTGGCGGCTGTCTATCCCGTCTTGCTCGCCTTCACGCTGCCCATGTTCATCGGCCTCACAGCAGGCTATATCGCCGCAGGCACGTTTCAGCCCTATGGCGTCGGGGGGCTGATCGTGGTTTTCGCCGCGGTGGTGATGCGGACGGGACGCAATCAAGAGACGAGCATGGCGCGCGCCTTATGGCTTTCACGGGAAAAAGACGCCTTGGTGCACGAGCTGACGGAAGCGCGCGCACAGGCGGAAGAGGCGCAGCACAAAGCTGAGGCTGCCAGCGCCGCCAAGAGTACCTTCTTGGCGAAAATGAGCCACGAGCTGCGCACGCCGCTGCATGGTGTCCTCGGCATGCTCGAGCTGCTCAGGGTGGGCCCCATGCCCACGAAGGAGCGAGAATTCGCCGACACCGCCCATTCCTCCGGGCAAGCCCTGCTGACCATCCTAGACGATCTGCTCGACTTGGCGAAAATCGAGGCCGAGAAGGTGGACCTCGAACGGACGCCCTTCTCCCTCGACCAGCTGATGGAGGAGGTATGCGCGCTCTTCGAGCTGCAAGCCACGGCCAAAGGTTTGACGCTACATCGAGAGTTCGCGGGGGACCTCCCAAACTGTGTGCTCGGAGACGGCGCGCGCCTGAGGCAGGTGCTGGTCAACCTCCTGGCCAACGCCGTGAAGTTCACCGAGGAGGGAACCGTCACCCTCACGGTGAAGCAAGAGCCCCCCGAGCGCCTGCTCGACACCTTGACCTTCGTGGTGCGCGACACGGGCATCGGCGTGGCCCACGAAGCCAAGGCTCAACTCTTCGACGCCTTCCAGCAAGCCGATAACAGCGTCTCACGACGCTATGGAGGCACGGGGCTAGGGCTCGCCATCGCACACCAGATCGTCTCGCTGATGGGTGGGGAGCTGCAACTCCAAAGCGAAGTGGACAAGGGCAGCGAGTTCAGGTTCAGCATTGAACTGCCCACCATCCATAGGCCCAAAACGTTGGTCCCGGAAAAATCTCCCTCCGTCGAGACCCCTCCCCTCGCACAGGATCACGCTGTGGGCGTTTTGGTTGTGGACGACAACCGCGTCAACCGCACGGTGGCCAGGGAGATGGTCGTTCGCCTGGGACATGAGGTGGTGCTCGCTGAGTCAGGCGCTGAGGCTGTGGAATGGATAAAGCAGAGGACCTTCGCCATCGTGCTGATGGACTGCGAAATGCCAGAGATGAGCGGTCTCGAAGCCGCACGCACCATCACCCTCCTCGCCCCGAAGACGGCAGCAGGCCGAGAGCTCCCGATTGTGGCGCTCACGGCCCACGCCGCAGAGTCCCACGCCGAGGACTGCCGACGAGCAGGCATGTGCGATGTGTTGACCAAGCCCGTGAGCCTCGACAAGTTGGAGCGATGTCTGGCACGCTGGTGTGCCATGACATCCCAAGAGCGCTGATGCCAAGACTCACGCTGACGAGACGCTGATGACAGACGATCCCCTCTTCACGGCCCTGCGCCTGGGGAACCACGCGCTGCCTGGCATCTGGCGCTACCTGCTGCCAAGGGACGCGCAGTGGCTGCTCTTGCCTGCAGAGCGCCTGGCCAGCTGCGAGCGCTGCTATTGGGTGCGCCTCGGCAAGTGCCGGGAGGACTGCCGTTGCTGCACGTATTTTCCGCAGCTGCCCAACTACCTCGTGGGTCTGGCGCTCAAAGACCCTGCCTCGCGAGACGCCATGCGGGGCGTGGTGGAAACCGGCCACGCCCTGCCCGAAGGGCTCTTGGCCGCACCACGACATTTTCGCCTCGCGGTGCAGAGCCACGCGGAGGATCGCTTCGGCGAAGACCCTGAGCTCGTCTGTCCCTTCTTGCGGCAAGACGACTATCTCTGTGGCATTCACGCCTATAGAAACTCCATCTGCGCCACCTTCTTTTGCGAGCACGATCACAGCGACGCGGGCGCAGCCCTGTGGCAAGCGTTGCAAGCGCTCACGGGGCACGCGGAGACAGCCCTGGCGCAATGGGCCATGGATCAAGCGGGAGTCTCCAGCGCAGACTACCTCGCGCAGATGAACAACCTCGCCGACGATATCGACGCGCTCTCAGATGGCGATGGTCTCTCAGCTCAGTCGGGCTGGTCGCCTCTGGCTCGTGATACGCTCTGGGGTAGGTGGCTAGGCCAAGAGTGCGCCTTTTTCGAGGCCTGCGCTGACGCTGTAATGGCGCGACGCGACGACCTCTACGAGATCGCGTGTGAACAGCCCTTGCGCCAAGCCGATGCTTACGAGGACGCGCTCTTGGCGTGGCTCCCTGAGGCCATCCGCGGCGCCGCGACGCCCACCACCCACGGCGAGCCCGTGCCCCTGCCCGAGCTTTGGTACCAACTCCAACTCAAGGTGCGTCAGCTCTGGGCGCTGCCCTTTGGCGAGGGCGAAGTGCAGCTGGCGGGGGGGCTAGCGGTGCATGTCAACCCCAAGGATGATCGCTTCTCGCGGGCCCACGACGAGCCCCATATCGTACGCGATGGCAACGGTAACGCGCTGCTCTTCTGCGATGAGGCTCAGGCCGCTGCGCTGCTGCTCTTCCGTGAACCGCAGGTGCTAGGCGAGGCGCTCCTCGCTCGTGAGGAAATCGAGGCTTTGGACGATGCTCGCGGGATGCTCGCCGAGTGCATGCGGCGGGGGATCTTGGTGGAGTGCTGACTTCCTGAGGGCACTCCTCACGCGCCTCATTCGAAAGATCTCACGGAAGCGGATATACTGGTCTCATACCCCAATGGAGGCAACCATGCGCCGTGTGCTCTCTGCGCTCGCTCTCGTCACCCTCTTTGGCTGCTCTGACGAGTTGCCCGCCTTACCAGACTCCGGCACAAGACTCGACCAGGGGC
>JAFCZD010000198.1 GCA_019314525.1 Deltaproteobacteria bacterium | reverse complement strand
CCGCGGTAGCGGCGTCCTTTGAACTCTACCTCGAAGAATCCGCTGCGTGCGTCAGCTGGGATGGTGACGACGATGCGGCGCCCACGGTTGAAGCTGCGTTTGGGCAGAGGTCGGCCATTGAAATAGACGATGACCGAGCGCTGAGGCGGTGTGAGCGTCAGCGTAACACTGCTTCCCCGGCGGGCAGTGTTGGGCGAGACGACGAAGCGCAACTCTGGGGCGGGTTGCAACACCACAAAGTTTCCGCGAGCGAAGACCCGGCGGCCCTGGCTATCGATAGAGACCCGACCGCTGCGGGCTCCCGCTGGGACCTTGGCCCAGATCTGGGTGGGGGTGACACGTGTCACCCCCAGAGAGATGTTGCCAAGATACACCCGTGTTCGTGCGTCGAAATGCTTTCCCTGCAGGCGAAGGGTGGTGTTGGGCAGGCCCCGCGGGGGGAAGAAGCCCGTGAGCGTCGAAAAATGAGTGACGACGAAGTTCGTGGTGGAGCGGGCTGAGCCACGTCTTCGGGAGAGCACGACGATGGGGCCGGTGCGCGTGGTGCGTGTGATCCGTACGAAGATCTCCGTGGGGCCATGGCGTCGCGCAATGGGAACAGCGGTGCCAGCGATCAACACCCGGGTTCGGCGGTCGAAGTGGTTTCCTAGGATTCGGACCGTGGTGCCTGGAGGGCCAGATTTGGGGGCGAACGAGGCGATGGTGGGAGCATACTCAACACGAAAGACCCCGCGCGCTCTGGCCACCTGAGCGCCGCGTCGCACCGATATTTGGCCTGTGCTCACACCGTTGGGTAGCTCAGCGGTGATGCGTGTGGGCGTGATCGTGCGGATGGTGAGCGCGCGGTCGCCGATGAAAGCTGTGTCTCGGGGCTGAAAGTTCATGCCGGCGATCTGGATTCGTGTACCAGGCGCACCTGCTCTCGGGCTGAAGCCAGCCACTCTCGCGGGGCGAATCACTACGAATGGGCGTTTGGACACTGCACGTCTGCCGCCAGGGCCACGCAGGAGCAGGTGCCCGGTGGAATGGTTGCCAACCACAGCCTCGATGAGAGTGGGCGTGTAGCGCCGCAAGGTCAGTTTGCGCCGGCCGATGCTCAACATGTCGCGACGGTCAAAGTAGCGCCCTGTGACCCGAACCACTGTGCCTGGCCCACCTTGTGCAGGGCTGAAGCCAGAGATCAGGGGTTGAGGAAGGCTGACGACGAAAACACGTCGCGAGTGGGCGGCTGCTCGTCCCCCGCGCATGATCGACAAACGCCCAGTGAGCGCGCCGGCAGGTACGCGGGCTTGAATCAGGTGCGGACGGATCGTGATCAGTTTCATCTGCGTCTTGCCCAGCATGACGCGGTCAGAGGCGATGAAGTGCTTGCCACGGAGGGTGATGACCGCGCCCACGTCCCCCCGAGGTGGAGAAAATCCGCGCAGTGAGGGTGGCCGGATAACCGAAAACTGAAGCCGTGAAACGCTGGCCGGAAACCCCGCTTTGACGACCACAAGGTTGTCCGTAACCCCGCGGGACGGGATACGCACCGTCAATTGCCTGGGAGTGTGATTGATCACGCGCAGGTTTCGGCCGTTGAAGCGAACACGCGTGCGGGTGTCGAAGTGTTTGCCATGGATGGCGACGACCGTGCCGACTGGCCCCATCTTTGGATTGAAGCTCTGAACTTTTGGGGCCTTGCGCACTCCCCACCTGGCTCCAGGAGCTGTGGGTGCCCGACGGCCTTTGCCGTGGCCTTTGCCGTGGCCTTTGCCGTGGCCTTTGCCGTGGCCTTTGCCGCGACCGTCCTCTGACGGGGGAGCACGTCGTCGCTTGTGATCTTGGGCCTCACCGCTGAGGCAGGGGGCCATCACGAGGAGGAAACTCAGGGTGGAAACGAGCACGCGGGACCGCATTATCACTCTCCTGGCCGTTGGGTCGTGTGAACGCAAACCTTATGCGTGGAATGGAAGACTGCCAATACGAAAAGCAAATTCAAAAGAGACGAGGAGGGAGGAAAACAGGCGGGCCCAAAAAAAGGGCCGAACCTGTGAAGGCTCGGCCCTAAGGCGGCGACCAGATTCGAACTGGTGACTGGAGGTTTTGCAAACCTCTGCCTTAGACCACTTGGCTACGCCGCCGCGACGTTCGAGCGTCAAATTAGCTCCGGCGGGAGCAGTCGTCAAGCCCTGGTGGAGGGTCAGCGATAACGTTTTTCCAAGCCAGCCGGGAACTTACGCTGGCGCACCCCACGTTTCACCCGGATACGCACACGGTGCAGCACCATCTCTGCCACATGACGCGTTCCCCGCGAGAGGATCGAGTTAGGCACCGACGTCTTGGGCTCGGCGAGGGTCGTGTAGGTCAGGGTGCACTTATTGGGCTGGTTCCCCCACGGCTCGATCAACGCCGTGGCATCGTATTGCTTCAGCGTGCCTCGTTGCATCACCCACCGCATGCGAAAGACACCATTTCCAAGGTGGTGGTGGGAGATCTTCACGAGCGCCCAGGCGTCGGCGACGGGCCAGGGGAGCGCAGTCTTGATGACGGCGTAGATGCCCTTGGGATGGCGGCGTACCAGGTATGAACTTTTTACCCGGTGAAGAAAGTCCGGATAGTTGTTCGCATCGAGGAGGGTATGCACGACTGCCTCGGGGGAACCTTCGACGATGCCGATGGCTTTGCCCAGCCGCACACCCCCACCATGGGGAGGGCGGAGCGAGTAGGTCACCACTCCACCTGCCTCGACTTTGGCCATGGCCTTTGGCGGTAGGTGAGGTCGGGCGTTTGCTTCTGCTGGGAAGAGGAAGACCGTGGCCAGGATCGATAAGAGCGAGAAGGTCGGGGGCACATCAGGTGTCAAGGGTTGCCCTTGGTGGGCGAAGCCTTCTGTGGGTTGTTGAATCGTTCCTTGCGCACTTTCGCCGGACCCATCCGTAGTTGGTGCTGGGCGATATCAAACTCGAAGAAGGCCATCATCTTGGTCCCCAATACTCGTTTCCAGAGGTCCTTGGCGTCAGCCAGCTTTCCCTCAGCGAGCAATTGCTCAGCGCGGTAGTAGAAGAGCTCGGCCTGTTGTGCGCGGTCTTTGGTCTTCGCGAGCAACTGGGCGTAGGAGAGCTCACCGAGGACCATCTTGGTGAGGTGGTGATAGAAGTGCGTCCCCTTGAGCTTTTGTAGATACGCCATCGCCAGCGGATCAGGATCGACTTTGGCACGTCTGGCGAGCCCCACCACCCAGAGACTACAGTAGGTTTTGAGATATTCTCCCACTTCGTCTCTTCCCAAGGCGCGATGATAGGCGTCGAGGGCTTCCGGGAGGTGGCCATAACGCGCGAGCAGCGAGATGGCCTCTGGATAGGTCTGCTTGCGGCCAGGGGCGGCGTCAATGGCCTTCTCCAGCGCCTCGATGGCCAGCATTCTATTGTCCAAGGTGAAGAGGCTGCGCGCCAGATAGACATAGGTTTCAGCGCGAGATTTCGGCTTGAGCCCCACGGTTGTCCAACGGGTCCAGGTGGTGACGGCCTGCTGGTGGCGAGTTCGGCTTTCTTCGACGCGCCCGAGCATGGCCAGCGCTTCACCGGCTAGGCCATCAATACGCCCTTGCCAGAAGAGCCGCTCTGGGATGGTCTTCATGGGGAGCTTCTCTGCTCGCTTCAGGTAGCCTAGCGCCCCCTTCGCGTCACCGCTCTTGAGCTGGACGCGAGCCAACTGTACCAACGTCTGGGCCGATGGTTTCGCGGCGATGGATCGCTCGAAGGAGCGGCGCGCGAGGGCGATCTCCCCAGCATTATAAAGCCCGAAGCCAACAGCGTAGTGTACCGCGGAGAGAGAGGTCTTGAGCTTGATGCCCTTCTTCGCGAGTCGCCCGTGAAAGGCGATGAGCTCCTCGAGTTGCCGATGGGCGAGTCGAAGGGCTTCAGAGTCCACCGAGAGGAAGACGCGACTCTGATATTGGCGCGCGAGCTGCTCCGCGACGCTGGCATTGCTCGGGTCGAGGGCATGGGCGCGTTCATAGGCTCGCACAGCCAAGAGCGTATTTTTCGCGCGCTTCGCGAGGCGTCCAACGCAAAGGTGCGCCTGTGCTTGACGTGGGTGGAGGCTCGCCGCGCGCCGACAGAGGCGCAGGGATATTTGGGAGTTACGTTCTTCGAACTCATCCGCCAAGCGTAGGGCGTCATCAACATGAGCTGAGGGCGAGAGCACCTGCTCGAGTAGACGAATCAGTCGAGTGTCGCGGTCGTTGGCTGGGAGCGTGCGCAGCCACTCCAGCGCCTTTTCGGGCCGGTCTGCCCAAAGGTAGATGCGGGCGATGTTGTAGCCTGCGCGGCGCAGGGCGGGGAAGTGGAAGCGGCCATGGCGGCGCAGCATGCCACGCAGGGGGGTGACCCCCGAGAGGGCTGCCCGCTGTTCCAGGTAGATGTGGGTCAGCGCATCGAGGGCGAAGGCGGTAGGCCAGATCACCACCGCCGCCTCCATGGCGGGGATCACCCGGTGTCCCTTGATCCCTTTGCCGTACATCGCAGAGAGGGTGTCCTCTTGCCAGCGGATGGCCCGCCAGAATTCCTTCTGCAGCTTCTTGCGGTCGGCCTTTTTGGCCAAGCCGATGGCCACCGTCAGGGCAGGGAGGGTGCGGGGGATATCTCCACGCAGGGAGAAACGCTTCGCCAAGCGTAGCGCCAATTTCGCCAGCTCAGGGTCTTTGCATTTATCATCGAATACATTGGATGGGTCGTGGAGGCGCGCCATGGCATAAAAGGCCTTGAGGGCGTCGTCTTCCCCCCGAGGGAGAGCGAGCTGGGTGTGAGCACGCTCAAGGAAGCGTCCTCGCAGCAACGCTCTGAGGGCCTTCCGCTGTGGGTGGTAGCTGGGCAAACTTTCGTAGAGCTGGAGTGCCCGTTTTTCGCTCTTGGCGCTGATGGTCTTTGGCAGCTCGATCTTTACGATGTTTTCGGCGGAGATCTTGGGGGGCGTGAGGATGCCCCTTTTTGCCGGACAACCGGCGACTGTGGCGAGCAAGGCTCCGACTATTAAGAGATTTTTCATGATTGGCTAAGTGTAGCGGCGCCAGATAAACGCGTCCAGTCGATTTGCGGGTCCCTTGACAGGGTCGCACTGCCTGCGCAGCATTCGCCTTATGTCCGTGATTGTACAGAAATATGGCGGGTCTTCCGTGGCGGACGCTCAGCGTCTTCAGCGGGTGGCCCGGCGCGTGATGAACACGGTGGAGGCTGGTCACAAGGTGGTGGTGGTTATATCCGCCATGGGGAGCACAACGGATGACCTGCAGCGCTTGGCTGGTGAGATCAGTCAGAGTCCCCCGCGCCGCGAACTCGATATGTTGCTCAGCGCTGGTGAGCGCATCTCGGCCGCCTTGTTGGCTATGGCCCTCCATGAGGGTGGGTGCGACGCGGTATCTTTCACCGGCTCACAGTGTGGGATAATTACCACGCATCGTCACACGAACGCACGCATCCTGGAGGTGCGGCCCTATCGTGTCCAAGACGAGCTAGACGATGGGAAGGTGGTGATCATCGCTGGGTATCAAGGGGTGAGCTACAAGCGTGAAGTCACGACATTGGGGCGCGGTGGTTCGGACACGACGGCGGTGGCGATGGCCGCCGCGTTAGGCGCCGAGCACTGTGAGATCTGCTCCGATGTGGATGGTGTTTACACCGCGGATCCACATCGGGAGGGGGACTCTCGTCACCTACCTGAGGTCTCCTATGAGCAGATGCTGGAGCTGAGCCAGTATGGCGCGAAAGTGCTCAACGCACAGGCCGTGGAGTTTGCGCGTCGGCAGCGGATCGTGATCTATGCGCGAGCGACGGATGGATCACAGCGGGTGACCCGCATCGCGGCCGCTGATGAAGGGAATCGGAACACAGTGGGCGTCGCGGGGATGCGGGATCTGGTGGCAATTCGGGGCCAGGGAGGCGCTGAGGGGTTGAGGAGCATTTGCCATGTACTGGAAGAGTCGGAGACCCCAGCCCTTTGGGCGCGGCTTGATGAAGGACGTCCACTGGTGGTCCTCAATCCTGATACGTGTCCCGAGCTCGACACCCTGCTGGCCCATGTCACCCAGCTGGTGGATGTCGAGGTTGAGCGTCGCCTCGACGCGGCGAGCGTGGTGGGGCAGGGGCTGGGCGACGACCCGACCCATCTCTCAACGTTGCTCACTGTGGCTGCTAGCGTCAACGCTGAGGTGGTTGGGCTGGATAGCGCGTCTTCACGGCTGACGCTCTTGATGCGCCACGGGACCTTGGACGCCACCCTTGCGGCGTTGCACCAGCGCTTCGTCATCGAGTTGGGAGAAGGGGAGTAGGACGGGAGTCAATCTTGAGGCCCTATTGCCAAGAATACCCGATGGAGAGGTCCATTCGCTGGGAGATCTTCCAGTAGCGCCCCTTAGCGTTGGGCAGGGCCAGGCCATCCACTGCCTGGCGACATGCCTCGACGTCGATGTTGTAGCCGCTGTCCACGCAGTCAACGAGGAGTTGGCTATTGAACGCTTCGCCCCCTTCTGTCGGCAGCATCGCCACAATTCCATATCCCAGCCGAAGTTGAAGGCGGGGGAGGGGCTGCCAGGCTACCGACATGAAGCCGTCAGCCTTCCACCCATCGATGGCTTTGGCGTTGAGGTGGTCGGTGGGCACTGCGTTGCTCTCGAACATCACCGCCGCTGAGAACCTCCACTGGCCTGTGATGGCGTAGCTGAGCCCACCCTGGAGGGCAAATGTGTCCTGAAATCCTCGATTGTGCAGCAAGCGTGAGGGGAGTTCACTCGCCTGGCGCAGTTCACTGCCTGAAAGCTCGATGTCCAGTTTGCGGTGGCGGTGATAGAGCATCCAGCGCACCTGTACATTGAGATCGAGGATATGAGTCGCGGCCCAGCTCAGGCCGATATTCAATGAGTCTGGCAGCTGATAGTTGACCAAACTTCGCCCCTTGAGGTCCCGTTCTTCGCCGGGGAGAGCCGCGGCCTCAGCCCGGCGCAACCAAACGTCGCCTTTGGATGGGATATTGTCGCCGCCAAAGCCTAGGATGTGGCTGATATATCCGACGCCAACGAGGATCCGGGGGCCGATGCGACCCACGAGCCCGCCGCCGAACCCGAGCCCATGGGAGACACCGGAAATGCGCAGCCCTTCGGCAGCGCTCTCAGACTCGAACCCGCAGGGACGGTCACCGCAGTCATCGAGGGCCGCTACCTCACCTGCGTCACGCACGCTTCCACCATAAGGAGCGATGTCGCGCACAAAGGCGAAATCTAGCTCTCCACGGACATAGCTGGCAGAGAGGCCAAGATACCAGCCAGCGCCCAAATGCAGCGCCGCACCCACAGTCACATAGTACTGCTTGAGCAGGAAATCGGTGGCGTGATAGCGAGACGTGTTGGCCTCATCTGGCGAGATGAACCCGTCTCCAACATCTCCGAAGCTCGATGGGGCCCAGGAAGGGGTATGAAACGCGAGGCCGAGCACCACCGATTCAGTGCCAAAATCACTGGAGAGCGACGCATAGAAGTGTGGTGCAGCGGTAAATGAATGTTCTTCGGGGAGGCGTGAGGTTGCTGCAGCGCCGCTGCTCGGGATGGTTGCGTTGCGCTCGACCCCTGCCAGGTTGAGGAGGGCTCCACCTGTCAGATACACTCGGTGACCTGGAACCAGCCCCAAAGCCGCGGGGTTGTAGTACATGGAAGCAGGGTGTGGACTGGCGGGGCCGATCAACGCCAATCCCCCCACGCGAGAGCTGATCAATGGCGCCGAATGGGCAACACCCCCGATATCGAGGGAAAGGAGAGATATGAGAAGCAAAGGGAGGGATTTCATCCGTGTGTGTCCTTGACTTGCTCGAGGGACCGCACCTATCATACGGCGCAGCGCTGGACTAGGCTATGAAATCGACGACTTGCATGATAGTGCTTTTGTTTGTGGGGAGCCTCTCTGCCTGCAAGGTCACGTCTGAGAAGATCCAGACATGGAAACGAAGCCAGCACGGTGAGGCGAAGTTGCGCACCGCTGTGATGGATCGTGAACTTGAGACCTCGCTACGGATTGAGGCGGCCCAAGCCCTCACTGACCTGAGCTTCGTCAGTTATCTAGCGAAGGATCTCGAAACTCTGCCTGCAGTGGACCGCACTCATATCACCAGTGCCTTGGTCAAGTCCTTGCTCTCTCAGATGTCTGGGACAAGTGAACAACGTACCAGCAAGGTGCAATTGCAGGCGAAGGACACGCTCTTCGCGTTGCGTATGGTGTTCGATGCACCCACTCGGACAGAAACCGATAAGGCTGTGGTGCATTGGATCGCTGGCGATTGGATGGAGCGCAGGCGAGGTGAGCACTCCGCCCAGAAGGTGGTGAAGGGCATTGGTCAGAGCGCGGGCGGTTATTTGGCGGAGCGTGTGGGAGCCGACCCCAAGGTGGTGAACACCATCGCCGAGTTGATTCGTAAGCAGGGTACTGCAGCACATCGGGCAGTCGCTGCGGCTCGTCTGCTGAAGCTGGTCGCTGAGCAAGACCCTCCAATGAAGCAGACCTTCGCAGCGCTGGGCACTATTGGCACCAACTCTACACGTACTTATCTCCTCAAGGTAGCCAGAGAAGGGCGTCAGGAGAAATACCGTCTCTGGGCATTCTGGGCGCTCAAGGCCGACCCGAACCCAGCTTCGGTGGGCGTCTTGGCGTTCGCCGCAGGTAACGCCAAAGAGGCAAGGAATGTTCGTGGAGCCGCCTTTGAAGCATTGGAGAAGATCAACGCTCCTGCTGCTGCCAAAGCTCTGGCGGAGATCATCACTCGCGAAAAGGGTGAAACCGTGCGATATCGTGCGGTGGAAGCTATCATCCAATGTTGCAAGGTGGCGGGAGTGCGGAATTTGCTTGCTGCTCTTCCTCCACAGTTCAATTATAATGAGGCCGACGTTGTCGACCTTATTGAGAAGGACATCAAGGCGCTCGGGAAGAGTGTTTTGCCGGCGCTGCGAAAGGGGCTAAGAGCCCAGAGTTGGATTTCTCGAGTGGTGGCAGTGCGACTTATCGGACAACTTGGCGTCAAGACAGATATCGAGGCGTTGGAGAAGTTCATTGGGGATCGCACTCGGCTCAAAGGTTGGAGCACGGGAGCCACGCTGGGCTCTGAGGCCAAGGCTGCAATCGAACAGTTGAAGAAATAATCGGATTTCTCCGCGAGCCGTTTTGGCCGGTTCACGGAGGTCCATGGACCAGAACAAGAAGACCATGCGCCATTTCTACTGTCGGGATGTCCTCTGGGACACCTTCGAGCAGATGGCAAACGACTTCGACTGCTCCATCGACTACCTCATCAATGAGGCGATGCGTTATTACGCCCGGAGCAAGAATTACGCCCCTCAGCAGGCGGCTGCTCCTCCACAACGACCTGCGCCAGGTCCGAGCGCTCGGCGCCCACCGCCTCCGCCGGGAGCTCAGCCACCACCCGCCGCAGTTCCGAGTCCTGCTGGGCGGCAGCATAGCGCCCGGCGTACGGTACAACAGGAGCCTCAACGTGAGGCTCCCGCGCCGCGCAGGCCGCCTCCCGGCGCGCGCCCGCAGATGGAGCCACCCCAGCAAGCGCCCACGCTCTATCTCATCTTCAATAGTCAGCGGATCCCCATCGACAAGGACCAGTTCATTATTGGTCGTGGATCGAAGACCAGTGATTTGGCGATCAAGGATGGTAACATCTCTCGCAAACACTCCGCGATCATTCGGCGCAATGGGACCTACTACGTGAAGGACCTCGGGAGCACTAACGGCATCGACTACAAAGGGATGCGCATCGACAACAAGCGCATCGACGAAGGGGATGTCTTTCATCTCTGTGATTACGAGCTGCGCTTTACCTATCGTCCTTGATCTGGTCGTCCTTGATCTGGTCGTCCTTGATCCACCTTGAGAAGCTCTCATGCTGAAGGGCTCCTCGCTTACCCTCGACAGCCCATTGAACTCCCTGCCCGGTATTGGGCCGATTCTCCAGGCACGCCTCGCAGCCCAAGGCGTGTTGCAAGTCGAGGATTTGCTGCTTCTCTCACCACGACGTTATAGCGATCGACGCGACAATACAGCGTGGGAGGCGTTGAAGGTTGGCGAGGAGGCCACCGTGGAGGGGGTGGTCGTGCGTCTTTCGCGGCCTCGGGGACGTCGTGGACGTCAGCTGCACGTCGCCCTGGCTGAGACGAAGCGCGACGTGCCACGTCTGTGGTGCCGGTGGTATCGACATCCTCCCACCCTCGACGCCAAGGATAAGCACAAGGTGCTGCGTGTGTGCGGGGTGCCGCGAGACGAGGATGGGCAGCTGGTGATGAGTCACCCCGAGATCGTGGGTGCGGATGAACCTGGCGTCATCGCGGAGTACTCTGCCTTGGGAGGGATCCCAGGGCGCTCGTTGCGTCGCTGGGTTGGTGACGCCCTGGCGGGCCCGTTGAGAGTGAGCGATCCAATCCCACCCCAGGTGTTGGAGGTGTTGAACTTGCCGACGCGGAGTGAGGCGCTGCGAGTTGTGCATCAGCGGGGTCCTACGACGGAGCCGTCGTTAACAACGCTTTCGCGGCTTAGCGCGGGTGAGCACCCAGCGGCGCGGCGCTTGGCCTTCGAGGAACTCTATCTCCTCGCCCTCGCGGCCGCCTTGCGACGTCGAGCATGGCGCCAAGGTCGCGCGAAGGTTTGTCACTTTTCTCTCGAGGCTCGAGAGCATTTCATAGCAAGCCTGCCTTTCACCCCAACACGCGAACAAGAGCAGGCGCTAGGAGAGATCTGGAGCGACATGGAGTGTTCGGCTCCAATGCTGAGGCTGCTCCAAGGGGATGTGGGCAGCGGCAAGACGCTCGTGGCCTTCGGCGCATGCCTCGCCGCCGTGGCGGGTGGCGCACGTGCGGTGTTGCTGGCGCCCACGGCCGTGCTCGCTCGGCAGCACTACGCAACACTCTGCCCACTGTGCCACCCTCAGCAGCTTCGCCTTGGGTTGGTGACGAGGGAGGTCGAGGAGGGGGCGGGCTTCAGAGGGGATATCGTCGTGGGCACGCACTCCCTCTTGAATCGGGAGGCCGACCTTCAACCCCTGGGTCTGGTGGTGATCGATGAGGAGCACCGCTTTGGTGTGCACCAGCGGCAGGCGCTGGGCCAACGTGGCGAGGAAGTGGCTCACCGACTGATGATGTCAGCGACCCCTATCCCGCGCTCGTTGGCCTTGACGCTCTACGGCGATATGGACTCGACGGTGCTCGCCCACGGTCCTCCTGGTCGCCAGCCCGTGGAGACACGGCGTTTTGGGCAAGGGACCATCAGCGCGGGCTCTGAGGCTGCATGGGTGCTTGGTCGTCGACTCGAGGCGGGAGAGCAGGCCGTGGTTGTCTGCCCCCTGCGCGCCCCCTCACCCCAAATGGAGCTCGCTGATGCCACCACGGCGGCTGCCCGCCTCGTGGGCATGTTCCCAGCTTGTGCGGTAGGCCTGGTTCACGGGGGGCTGCACCGGCGACAACGAGAGACGGTGATGCAGGCCTTCATTGCGGGGGAGACACAGCTCTTGGTGGCGACGACCATCGTGGAGGTGGGCGTTGATGCTCCCTTCGCTCAGGTGATGGTGGTCGAGCACGCCGAGCGCTTCGGTTTGGCGCAACTGCACCAGCTACGGGGCCGGGTAGGGCGGCGTCAGCCGGGGGCGCTTTGCATGCTCCTGGCGGCACCAGAGCCGGGATCTCGCGCTGATGAACGCCTCACCGCGTTGGTGGACAGCACTGACGGTTTTTTGCTGGCTGAGGTCGACCTCTGGCAGCGAGGTCCCGGCGAGATGTTGGGAGCGCAGCAAGCGGGGATGCCCCAGCTGCGGTGGGCGAATTTGCGGCGGGATGCGGACCAGGCGCTGATGGAGTCCGCCCGATGCCAGGCCCGTTGGGCCCTCGCCGAGGACCCCTTGCAAGAGCAGAACCCTGGCCGGGAAGCGCATGAATGCATCAGGCGCCGCTGGGGAGAGCATCTTTTGGTCGCTGGAGCGTTGATTCGCTGATTGTCGTGGCGTCATCGACTGGGGATCAGGATGCCCGTTCGGCGGAATTGGTTCGCGACTTGCGCCACGAAGATCTAGACTGCGTGCCCATGCTCGAAAGACGCCGAAGCACCTATCGACGCGCGTTCACAGGAGGGGTGATGCTCGCTGTGACAGCGATGCTCCCCTTGGTTGTGCTCGAACTGCTCTATGTCCTCGTCGTTGGCCGTCCGAGCTTCGGTGGCGCTTGGCGCGGGTGGCTCTTCGTGCTCACCTTGCTCGCGGTGCCTCTGGGCTTTGGTGTGGTCCTTGGTGCTCTAGAGAGCGTTATCCTCAACTCGGTTTCGCTGCTCACCGAAAAGCTCGCGAAGCAACGCCTGGCTCAGCCACGCTGGATGGCGCGCATCTATGGTGTCCTGGCGCTGCCCTTGGTGGCGCTCTTCGTCAGTCAGATGTTCTCCGGTCGCCGGGCTAAGGAGATGCCCCTGCGACATGTGTACGCCTTGGCGGTGGGGGCGACAGGGATCGCGGGTGTCTACCTGCTGGTGCGCCTCATCGTTGGCGTGCGTGACCGGTTCCGCATTCGTCGCTGGGATAAGCGTCAAGCTCGATGGTTGATCATGCTGCTCAGTGCGACGACCGTCGGGTTTTATTTCCTCGACCAGTGCTTGCTGAGCCGTCTTTATCCAGCGCTACATGTTGCCCTCGCCGCGGCAACGGTCCTCTCGGCGCAGCTTGGTGTCATGACGGTCCACGCGGGTTGGCGTGCCAGCAGCAAACGCATGGGGCGTGTCCTGGAGCCGAATGTCACGTGGATGGTTGCGGCGGCCGCAGTGGCAGCGGGGGCTTGGGGCTTGAGCACCGTCGCCAAGTCGCCATCCTTGCGTTATGTGATTCATCAGCACACGGCGCTCCAAGGCAAATGGGTCCAACTCTCAGCATCTTTGGGCATGTTGCCCAACAAAGCCAAGGCAGCAAAAGGGGGCGCGGTGGCGCCTTGGGCGCGCAAGAAATCAGCGCCCACACGAAGCGGGCTCAAGCGCCAAGGCGCCAACGTGTTGTTGGTCTCAGTGGATGCTCTGCGGGCGGACCACCTTGGAGCCTACGGCTATCAACGGGGTGTTAGCCCCAAGATCGATGCCTGGGCCAAGAACGCGGCTGTCTTTGAGCGCGCCTATTGTGCTGTGCCACACACCTCGTTTTCGGTGCGGGCGCTGCTGACGGGGCGGCATAAATCGAGCCTTGGTGACCAAAGCCAACGGACCATGGCGGCCATCATGCGCAAGGCGCGCTACAAGACCGCGGCGTTCTTCCCGCCAGCCGTGTTCTACATCGATGCCGAACTCTTCCGAGTTTACCGTGAAGCGAAATATGACTTCGAATATGTAAAATACGAATTCATCGCAGCGGAGCGGCGCGTAGATCAGGTGCTGACCTTTCTGCGTGAGGACCGCGGTGAGCGCCCATTCTTTGTGTGGGCGCACTTCTTCGAGCCTCACGAGCCCTACGTGGATCACCCTGGACTCGGTTTCGGTCAGCGCGCCATGGACCGTTACGATAGCGAAGTTGCCTACACCGATCGTGCTTTTGGGCGATTGGTGGACCATGTCCTCAAACACTACCCAAACACCATCATCGCCCTCACAGCAGACCATGGAGAGGCGTTCGGTGAACATGGCAGCCACTATCACGGCAACACACTCTACGAGGAGCAGATCCGCGTCCCGCTGATTCTCTCTATCCCAGGTGTCGCGGGGCGGCGCGTGGCGGTAGCCGCCCAAACGGTGGACCTCTCCGTGACCCTCCTCAAGTTGGTGGGGGCGAAGATCCCAGCCAAAGCTACTGGCCATGACCTAGGGCCGTGGATCGCTGGGGAGCCGGCTGAAACACTGCCGCCTGCCTTCTGTGAGCTTCATCAGAAGCGCGCGCTCATCGGTCCACGCTACAAGCTGATCTACGACACCGACTGGTCATACAGCGAACTCTACGACCTCAAAGAGGATCCTGGGGAGTTGAACAATATTGCGGCTGCACAGGAAGAACGGGTCGGTCGCCTTCAAGCGGAGTTGAAAACGCGCATCAGTGATATGGAGGGCCGCGAGCGTCGCGCTGTGAGCGTGGCGAGCGAGCTGCTTCAGCGTGGACGGAAAGGGGACCGTACAGCCATCGCTGGGTTGGTTGCCCTCGCGCGAGATGGAACCCTCGAGCAGCGTCGTGAGTCGCTCTCGACGCTCCTAGACATGCGCACACGCGCCGCACGCGAGGTGATGATCGCGTCAGCCCATCACGCGGATCCAGGGGTGGCCATCGTGGCCACGGTGGGGGCCGCGATGTGGGGCGATGCTAAGAGCTTCAAGCGCCTTCCGGCTCTGCTGAATCGTCCAGACCTTCCCCCTCACCTGCGCAGGGATGCGTGGACCATTCGCGCGAAGGACGGCGATTTGACGGCTCTCGAGCCTCTGATCGCGATGTTGCGGGTGAGTCAGTTGACCTACGAGTCCATCGCGCTGATCAAATCTCTGGGTGCCTTGGGTGACGCAAGGGCGGCCCCAGCGCTGGTGGCGCAGCTGGAGCGAGTGCGCACACGGCGACACGCCGTCGAGGCGCTTGGCGCCATCCGCTGTAGCTCCGTCGTGCCGGATTTGGGGCATGTCTTAGCTGAGGAGACCTTCGTTAGCTTGCGTGTGGCGGCAGCGCGAGCATTGGGCAATATTGGCGATAATGCGGCCATACCCCTCCTCACACATGTCGTGGAGCGAGAGCTGGAAAGTCCTGTCGTCAACAGCACCCTGGCGGCGTTGGACCAGCTCGGGGGGCTGCCGCTGCAAGGGCCCAAGCCGCTTTCGCAGCTGAAGTGGCGTTGCGAGCAAGCGTCGTGTTCGGTTGACCTGAACCTCCGTTGCGAGGAGCACCTCGCAGAGGACTTGCTCTTGGTCTTCCCCCAACGCCCTCGAGTGGTCGAGGTGCTCTGCGGTTCGCAGAGGGTTGCGCACGTGGACACCACTCGGATGCGTAGAGGGCAATTCGGCCCGGAGTTTCCGCCGAGCGCTCTCCTAGCGCCCCTCGCGGGCAAGGGTGATCTAACGCTGCGGGTCCAAGGAGGCCAGTTCGTGCCTCGTTATGTGGGGATGCGAGCGCGCCCCAAGGCTGCGTTGGCGGTGGACTAGCCCACTCCCATCTCGCACCGATCCCTGTTTTCTGATCTAAGGCGGGGATGATTAGCATTGAATTACGCAGAAGCCTCGTCGAGGCGTACAATTCTGGGCTCTCGGGAACGTACACAGAAACTGCAACGCTATTTCGTGTGGGACGAGCGACGGTCAGTCGCTTATTACGCCGGTACCGAGAGACAGGCGACGTCAAGGCGCTGGCC
>JAFCZD010000197.1 GCA_019314525.1 Deltaproteobacteria bacterium | reverse complement strand
ATGGGTGGCAATATGCTGCACGTGCAGCGCACAGACGGCACCATCCAGGCCGTGGGCGTCAACACCTGGGGACAGCTGGGCGTTGGCGATCGGGAGCACCGGCTCTCCTTTACCCCTGTGCCTGGCTTGACGGGCGTCACTGCGCTCGCCGGCGGTACGGTGCACGCCTGTGCTCTCGCAGGCGGGGGCATGAAGTGCTGGGGTGGAAACCAAAACGGTGCCGTCGGCGCTGGAAGCTCACCCGCACAAGTTACACCTATCGACGTGCCAGGGCTCACCAGTGGCGTCGAGCATATCACCACGGGCGACTATCACAGCTGTGGCGCCCTCGCCACGGGCGGTGTGTGGTGTTGGGGCTGGAATCACTACGCCGCGGTGGGTGATGGCACCACGGGCATCATGACCGTCAGGGCACCCACGGCGGTGGTGGGCATGGGCGCCACCGAGCGAGTGACAGGCCTTTTTGCTGGATACGCTCACACCTGTGCCATTTCCCCCGCTGGTGGCGCGTTGAAGTGCTGGGGCTGGAACTCCCACGGGCAGCTCGGCGACGGCACTGTCACCACCGCTCCGTCTGCCATCGCCATCACGGCGCTCTCGGCAGGTGTCGTGGAGGGTGGGGGAGGGTATCGCTTCAGCTGTGTATTGATGAACACAGGCAAGGTGATGTGTTTTGGGGAGAACACCCACGGACAGCTCGGGGATGGCACCAACACACACCACAACCTGCCTGTGGAGGTTTTGGGGCTCAGCGATGCGGTGCATGTGGGCGTGGGAGATGACGGCGCGTGCGCGGTGACCGCCGCTGGCGCGGTGAAATGCTGGGGCGCCAACGAACGCGGCACCGTGGGCGATGGGACCTTCATCGACCGCAACACGGCCACCCAGGTTCTTGGTCTGGAGGCGGGGGTCAAGACGGTGACCGTCGACTGGCGGCAGGCTTGCGCGGTGTTGCACGACGCGTCTGTGCGCTGCTGGGGGTCTAACTCAGATGGCGTCTTTGGTGACGGCCGGATGGATCACAACATCAGGCCGGTCACCCTGATGGCTGCGCCCTGATGGGAGCCGCATGAAGCATGAGCAAGCCAACGAAACATGACGAGCTGGTGTTCGAGGCGCTGGCCGACGATCGAAACGTGGGGGCCGACATGCGCGCAGTGCGGAAGTACGTCCAGTGGTACGGGAAACGCAAGAGCAGCGTAAAAAACGACCAGGCATCGCTGAAGCGGCTGGAAAAGGCGGGCGACGTGCTGCAAGTCGCCGAGCGATTTTTCCTCACCGTGCAGGGCGCCAAACGCGCCAAGGGATCCGCCACCCCAGCGACGTGGTTGCGCGAGGACCACTGGCTCTTGCTCGCGGTGGTCATCTGCGCCGGCGACGAGGGCGCAAACCTCTCACAGATCATTGGCGCCGCGGACTATATCGATCACGGGCTCCCTACCCTCGAGCAGCTGCACGGGGCCCTGAACCGGCTGGCATCGGGAGGCCTCATCGCAAAGCGTCGTGGGCTATTCGCCCTCACCGAACGAGGGCTCGAGCTGGCGGATAAGGCCAAGGCCTGCTCCAGAAGAGGCATCCGGGGGCAGAGCAAGGCTTTGGGGCGTCTCCTCGACTGTCCGAGCTGTGGCGTTGACCTAAGAAAGGTAAGGTGGAGCATCCTCCTCGACCAGGCCATGGTGGACGAGGCATGCCGGGATTATCGTCGGCGGTGAGCTTATTTCACGGGCTCTTTCCAAAGGGAGTGACATCAGGGCACGAGACCTCAGACTTGGCGATGGCGGACATAACTCCGTCGCGGCCGTCTCGGCGACGCCGTTGTGTCCGTTTCCTACTGCTCAAACGTCGCAACACGGACTGATGGCGGACAGTCGCAACGCAGCCTGATGGCGGACACAACTCCGTCGCGGCCGTCTCGGCGACGCGGTTGTGTCCGCTTGCTACTGCTCGAGTTTGGATGAATCCCAATCTATCAAATCGTCGCTGCAGAATTCAGTCCTCGATTGGCACGATGGGCAGAGCATGTGGCAGCGGTTGGTCTCATGCGAAGCTTGACGGCGATCTTGTAGGCCGGTCGCTAACCTGCGGCTGCCACGAGGCTGACATGGGAACACTCCGCTGTGGCGACCGAGCGCCGGCTCGCCGTTTACGGCACATGTGTGTCCGTCATCAGCTACTAAGCAAAAAGGTCGCACCCTTGCTAATGTGCGAACCGTCCCCTCCGTTTCTTGGATCAGACCTGGGGCAGCCGAACGAGGTATTGACCCGAAGCAGCTGACTGCGAGATCATGAGCACATGCATGAGCTGCCGGAACCTCGCTCATGGAGCTGGCGATGATAGTTGCTTCGCACCATCGACATACTCGAGGAGGATGTAGGGAATGTGGCGTGTACAGATGATTTCACGCGTAGCATGTTTGGTTGTGGCCACAGTTTCTCTGCTGCCAGCGGGCGATGCGAATGCCCGGAAACCCAAGCTCGTGGCTGTCTTCGATCTCAATGATAGAGGCGTGGGGCTGTCCCCCTCCATGGTTCAGCGTCTCAGTGAGTATCTCAGCCTGCAGCTCGCGTCCACTGCGGTTTACCAGGTGGTCCCACGTGACCAGCTGAAAAAGCGCCTCTCACAGCAGAAAGTGGATTCGTATCGGGCTTGCTACTCTCAATCCTGCCAGATCGAGATTGGCAAGGAACTCGCCGCTCAAAAAACCCTCGCCACCACGCTGATGAAACTTGGGGGCGTCTGCACGGTGACAGCCGTCGTTTTTGATCTACGCAAGGCCGCCTCTGAAGGGGGCGCCTCGGTGGAGGGGACGTGCTCTGAAGATGGCATCGTGGCCTCGATCAAGCATCTCGTGAAGAAGCTCGCGATAGGCGAGGCTGCGTCGAAGGAGGCTGCGTCGAAGGAGGCTGCGTCGAAGGAGGCTGCGTCGAAGGAGGCTGCGTCGAAGGAGGCTGTGTCGAAGGAGGCTGTGTCGAAGGAGGCTGTGGAGCTAGCTGCGCAAGCGCCGCTTGTACCTGTTGAGAAATCGACATCGGTCATCCGGCCCAGTACGCGAAGATGGTTTTTCAACGCCGCGTTTGGGCCAAGCATAGCGCTGGATGGCATGGAAACCTTGTACAAGATCAGCCAAGAGATTGGCTTTCATTTTTCTGGGGGCTCTGGGCTGGGCTTGGCGCTTGTGACCGCCCAGATCCTTGACGGGGAGTTCAAGACGTTCGAGGGGTATTCTACTGAGATGCGCCTCTTTTGGGATATCGAGGTCGCCTCCATGGGCCTTTATGTCTCACCCCTCGCTCAGGTTGGCGTCTGTATCGTGAAGTGGGACGAGGGGGACGACGGGGCCCGTGAGGAGTCGGGGTTCACCGCGGTGGAGTTGCTTCTGGGTATGGATCTGAAGATCGTGCTCGGTGATCGCGCCCTCTTGTTCGTTCGTGCCATTGGGCTCGATCTCCTCATTTATGACGGCGAGACGCACTTCCGCTATGACCTCACCTTTGGCCTTGGTGTGGCGTTCTGAGCTTACTCGCTCTTTGGCGCTGCCACCTTGGCCTGGCGTGCTTCGCGGCTTTGCACCAATAGCTTGGTTGCGTTACCTCGCTGGATCTGCGCGAAGCCCTCTTGCAGCACATAGTCAGCGCCTGGTTTCGCATCCTTGTGCCGCAGATAATTTGCTCGAGCCTGCTTGACGCTGATGTTGGGCGTGATGCCCTTTTCATGGGGCGTCTCACCGTTGGGTAGGTAGTAGTAGGCAGAGGTGAGGGCCAGCTGTGAGCCATCCACCAGGGGCATCACGCTCAGGACAGTGCCCTTGCCTTGGCTGGTTTCACCGATGATCACCGCGCGCTTGTGATCTTTGAGGATCCCCGAGACGAGCTCGCTGGCGGAGACCGAGCGTTTGTTGATCAACACCGTCAGCGGGAGGTTGGCGTAGGGCGTGTGCACGGGATCGGCGAGGGCATGCATCATAGGTTTGCCACCAAACATCTTGGCGGAGGCCAACTCGCCTGTGCCTACGAAGAGGTCGGCGATGTCGAGGGCGTTGTTCACTTCACCGCCAGGGTTGTTGCGCAGATCGAAGACCAGGCCAGCGAGGGGTTTTCCGTTTTGCTTGGTGAGCTTCGTCAGCCCTGCGGAGACCTTTTTGTAGGAGTTGTAGTCGAAGGCGCGAAGCTTCAGGTAGCCGATGCCCTCGTTCAAACGTGTCTCCACAGGGCTTGGGTCGAAGGCTTTGCGCGTCACCGTGATAGTGCGGGTGGTCTTGTCGCGGCGGACGCGGATCTTGACGGTGGTGTCAGCCTCTCCAGTGAGCATCTTTGCGCACTCCTGGAGGGTTTCGGCTTTCTTCCCATTGACGGCGATGATGCGGTCGCCTTTGCGCAAGCCAGCGCGGTTGGCGGGCCCGCCCCGGTTGACTTTGATCAACTCGAAGCCGGCGCGCGCTTTGCCCTTGGTCTTGCTCTTGGCGTTTTTCAACCCAAACGTGACGCCAATGCCCACGAACTGCCCGTGGTCCATCTGGTTGGATTGCTTGGCCACTGTGGGCGGCAGGATGTAGCTGTATTTGTCGGGAAGCTCGCGGACGATGCCGCGCATGGCCGCCTCGTACATATCTTTCTCGGTGACTTTGTCTCGCCGAAGGTGGCTCTTCTGGATCACGGACACCACTTGCTGGAGTGCCAGCCTCGACGCGTCGGTCTTGTTGCGCGGCATGGGATAGTTAACCTTGATTACAGCCTGGGAGATGCGGGTGGTCTTGCCATCAGCCTGCGGTTCGTAGACGCGTGTCACCACGAGGTTGCCCAAGCGGTGTTGGCGCTTGCCAGAGAGTTGCTTGGGTTGGCCATGGGGGTCGAGCTTTTGAACATCAGCAGTGAACTGCTTGAGCACGCCAGGAGCGTATTGCATGCCTTGGCGCGATATCCCGATGGGCACGTGCACGCGCATGCGGTTGGTTTGTTTCCATTGGGGCATGCGGGCAGGGGCGGCGGCTAAGGCGAGCCTTCCCCTAGGTGCTGGTAAGGCTGGAGCAGCGATGACTGCTTCAGTGCTGGTTAACGACGCCCCCAACAACAAGAACATGATCTGGCTTTTCATGAGGAAGTGTAAGCTGCAAGACGTAGACCATTCGGCGAGGGATGGAGAAGCGCAGCAATATTAGGCATTAATGACGCGTCGCATTAGACGACTCACGCAAAATGAGTCTCCGATTCACAAGAATCATAGAGATCCGTGGGTCGTGCAACTGTGGGTAAAGATTTATTAAATAGACAGGTGAGATCCCTGGTGGATCATGTCGCTGGTGCTGCGATCAATTTGCTGGTGCTGCGATCACCGGCGTGGAGGCTGCCACTGGCGGGGAGCTTGGTGTTACCGTATCCCCCATGCATCGCTCTTCTAAAGTGTGGCGCAGCTCACGATGTTCGTTCAGGTAGCGGCACGCCGCCACTCGCCCCTGGCCCAGCTGCGTTTCACCCAAGGAGTACCAGGCGCCAGATTTACGCACCACACCCTGAGTCACGCCTGCATCCAGCAGCTCACCGGCGCGGTTGATGCCGTGACCATAAATGATCTCGAACTCTGCCTCGCGGAAGGGCGGCGCCACCTTGTTTTTCACCACCTTCACCCGTGTGCGATTGCCCACGACCTCGTCGCCCTCCTTTATCGCCCCGATTCGGCGGATCTCGAGGCGCACGCTGGCGTAGAACTTCAGCGCGTTCCCACCTGTGGTGGTGATATTGCTGCCATAGGTGACGCCGATTTTTTGCCGCGTCTGGTTGATGAAGAGGATCCCGGTGTTGTGGCGGTAGGTGCTCCCGGTGAGCTTGCGCATCGCCTGGCTCATCAGGCGCGCTTGCAGCCCCACATGGGTGTCTCCCATCTCACCATCGAGCTCAGCGCGTGGCGTGAGGGCTGCTACCGAATCGATCACCACAAGATCAAGGGCTCCGCTGCCCACGAGTTGGTCGGTGATCTCCAGTGCTTGCTCACCGCAATCGGGTTGCGAGACGAGCAGCTCGTCGATCTTCACTCCCAGCGCCGCGGCGTACGTGACGTCGAGGGCGTGCTCGGCGTCGATGAAGGCGCAGAGGCCACCTCGCTTCTGGGCCTCGGCGATGGCGTGCAGGGCCAGGGTGGTCTTGCCGCTCGACTCGGGGCCAAAGACCTCCATGACTCGCCCACGTGGAAACCCTCCCACACCCAAAGCTCGGTCAAGCACAAAGGAGCCGGTGGAGATCACGTCCATCTCCTGGACTCTCTGGTCTCCAAGGGACATCACCGCTCCCTTACCAAAGTGCTTCTCAATGGCCGCCAGAGTCTGGGCGATAATCTTCAGTTTCTTCTGCGTCTTGCTCATAGGCACCTCCTGTTTGTCATGGGGCATTGCATTCGCCGGACCAAGACGTTCAGCTAGTGATATTCGCGACTTGTGCCATGACCTGAGGGTTCGTTTCGTATGGCGGGGCGTCTTCCCGGCCCGCTTACCGTCCCAAGAGACAAAAGTTGAGAAAGATGCCCAGGGGAGGGAACCCCCACCCCTTTCTGGCTCGTATCCTCCCCAAGGGCAAAATTGCGCTATAGTGCAGCTATCAAAAGAACAAGAAAGTCTACTAATTTTGTTTCTATGTTCGCCGTTTTGCAGGTGGAAGAGGAGAGGGACAGACGATGAGTCGAATAGCTTTGGTCGGGATCATAGCGAGCGCTTTTGCGCTTGGGAGCGCCGGATGTGACAGCGGACAGACCACCGTGGGAGGAGATGGCAGCGTCAACACGGCTGACGCGAACAAATGGCCCTATGATGCAGCCTATCCCTACGATGGCTGGTACACGAGCGAGGCCCCGCCTTTCGAGGAATGCGCTGATTACACTGAGACAGCGGATAACAGCTATGGGCCTGTGGACATCATCTTCACCATCGACAACAGCAAGAGCATGTATGACGAGATCGAAGAGGTGCGGGCGAACATGAACCGCTTTTCGCAGATCATTAGCGATCGCAATCTCGACGCCCGTATCATCTTGATCTCCTGCCTCCCTGGCGAGTGCGAGAACACAAACTCCCACGGTATCTGTATCGACGCTCCCCTGGGCAAAACAGATGGCTGCACCACCACCCCCCCCGCCGACAACAACCCTCCCGCCTATACCCATATCAGTGACCGGGTGCCCAGCGTCAAAGGCATGGAGTGGACGTTGGAGCATTATGACGACTACAAGGATGTGTTGCGCCCCGAGGCTCGCAAGCATGTCGTCTTTGTCTCCGATGACACCGATGAGACTGCTGCTGCGGATTTTCTCACCGCCCTCCAAGCAAAGGACGCGAGCTTTGCTGATGTCATCGTGCATGGCATCTACGCTTTCTCCAGCAAGGTTGACGCCTGTGCCATCAGCGAGAGCGAGCCCTGTTGTGAGTTTGCTGCCCCCGATTTCACCGGTGAGTCGGCCTATAAGAGCCTCATAGAGCAAACGGGCGGCGTCTCCGCCGATCTCTGCCTCCAGGAGTTCGACGGCGTGTTCGACGCCTTCGCCGGCTCGGTGATCGCCAACGCCAAGCTCAACTGCGAGTGGTCGTTGCCGCTTCCACCAGCCGACGAGACCCTCGACCTGACGAAGATCAACGTGATCTTCGTCGACGGCAACGGCACGGGCACGCTCATTGGCAAGGTGGAGAGCAGCGCAGATTGTGGTGGCGTGGAACAGGCCTGGTATTACGACGACGCTACCAACCCCACCAAGGTCTTGGTTTGCCCCCAGACCTGTACATGGATCCAAGGGGATAGTGAGGCGCGCATCGACGTGAAGGTTGGCTGTCGGACGGAGGTCGCTCCAGTTCTTTAGCTCTGACTTTCCGCCCTCTTTGCGTCAGAAGCCCCTGGCTTGTCCCCTTCTTCGACGCACACCCAAGAAATTCTCTCCCACCTCATCATTTTGTCCCGATCTCGCCACGTTTTTGATATGCTCACCGAGTTAAAGACATTTGATTAGTGGATGTTCGATCTTCATGGCCGCTTGAACAGGGCCCGTTGTGGGGGTGCGCTTGGCTGCTCCATGGGAGCTTCAAGTGGCATCCACGGAAATGCGACGAACAGGGTACTGAGCGCGCTGTGCGCTCTTCGAGGAGAGACAATGGGCGACCGCAAGTACAAATTCGCGCGGAAGATCGCGATGGGCGGGATGGCAGAGGTCTTGCTGGCCGTTCAGCAAGGGCTGGCAGGCTTCGAGAAGCTTGTTGTGTTGAAGCGAGTCCTTCCTCATTTGTGCCAGGACAATCAGTTCATTCAGATGTTCCTGGCCGAGGCCCGTCTAGCCGCCTCACTGAGTCATCCGAATATCGTCAAGATCTTCGACGTCGAGCGCCAGGACGATACCTTTGTCATCGTCATGGAGTACCTCTCTGGTGAGGATCTCCGCTACCTCCTCAGCATGATCGCGGGTCGGCGCCAGAACATTCCAGTCCCAATCATTTGCCGCATCGCCGCAGACCTCTCTGCTGGCCTGCATCACGCGCATACAGCCACTGACCTCGAGGGCAACCCTCGTGGTGTTGTTCATCGCGACGTGGCACCAGGGAACATCATCGTCAGCTACGATGGTGTCACCAGCCTCGTCGACTTCGGGGTGGCAAAGGCCAACGTCAACAATATCTACACTCGTCCAGGTACGCTCAAGGGCAAGTTTGGTTACGCGAGCCCCGAGCAAATCCAACATTTGGAGTTGGATGCTCGGTCGGACGTATTCTCTCTAGGCGTTGTGATTTACGAGCTGTTGACAGCGGCACGCCTTTTCCGGCGCAATACCGAAGCTGCTGTGCTCAAGGCTGTGATGGAAGCTCCTATCGAGCCGCCCAGCAAACTCAATCCAGATATCCCCCCAGAGCTCGACGAGTTGGTATTGCGCGCGTTGCACCGAGATCGTGATGAGCGTTTCCAGAGCGCTGAGGAGTTTCGCCTCGGTCTCGAGACCATTGGTCAATCTCTCGATGCGCCCATGACCACCCACGCGGTGGCAGACTGGATGCAAGACGCCTTCGCAGAGCGCCACGCCAAACGTAAGAAGCTCGAGCAGTCTCTCACGCTGGAGGCGCGAGGAGATGACGATTGGGTCTCCTCTTCCCAACTCGATCCGATGTTTTCCTCTCTCTCGACCCACAGTGGGGCAGGCCCCGCCAGGTCCATTGGTGCCCAACCCAATTCAGCTGTCTCTCAAAGCAACGTCTCTAACTTCTCGGCGGTTCAACCCATGGCAGCACAACCCGCTCAACGTGGTCGCGGTGGACTCCTCATTCTCTTGACGGTCGTCGGCACACTCTTGGCCGTCGCCGTCGTAGGCATCGCCTATTGGGCCGGTGGCCGTGGGGACACCGAGCAAGCCAAACCCCCGGAGGTCGCCGTTGGTGGAGCCGCTGGTGGGCAGGCAGCCGCGCGCCCCGTGGCGCCAACACCCGCGGCTCCAGTTTCTCCTGTGGCTCCCATCGCGCCAGCCCCTGTGGCGCCGGTGACGCCCATGGTCAAACTCCCCCCAGAGCCTGAGCGCCCCAAGGCACCAAAGACCCGCTCGCGAGCTGCTGCGCGGCGTTATCGCACGCTCATGGCCAAATACCAGGTCGCCAAGGTCAAGGCTCAACGCGAACGTGAGGCGGCCAAAAAAGCCAACGAGAAGATTGCTGCCGAAAGAAGAGCCGCAGAGAAGAAGGCCGAAGAGCAACGCACCCTCGCCAAAAAGGCCGAAGCGCAAAGGGCTGCCGCCCAGAAGGCTGCGGACCAGGCTTCTGGTCAAGTCGCGGCACAGCGCGCGGTACAGCGAGCCGAAGCAGCGAGGCGAGCCGAAGCAGCAAAACGTGCAGCAGCACAGCGTGCTGAAGCAGCGAAGCGAGCGGCAGCACAAGCCGCAGCCACCAAACACGCAAAGGCCACCACTGGAAGAATCCGCATCCTTTCAGATTCCCCCGGCTATGTATTTGTTGATGGTAAGAATATTGGTCGCATGACCCCCGTGAGGCTGCGCTTGCCAGCTGGCCCCCACACCATCGTGGTGCAGCTTAAAGGCTCTGGGCAGCGCATCACCAAGACGATTCAGATCAAGGCAGGGAAGTCGATTCGGCTCCGTTTGACCAACTAGGTCACAGAATCGATTTTGTCGTGTTCCTTTTTGACGAAGTAGAACCAAGACGTAACAGCCGCCAGGTTCTTGCTAAAGATTGGAGTTTCTGATGCTGAAAATACACCGCATTTTGGCCGTCGGTATGACGGTGGTTTTCGGAGCTTGGTTTACGACCGCTGAGGCACAGCCGGCTCCTACATCGCAACCCACGGCGACGTCGACGACACCTACCCCGACCCCGCCAGCACCCGCACCCGCGCCCGCGCCAGAACCTGCACCAGCGGCAACACCCGCTCCGCCCACAACACCAGCACCAATAGCTGGCGGGATTATCATCGAGGAAGACGCCCCAACAGCTGACCTCGAAGAGGAAGAAGAAGAAGAGATCGTCGTTATCTCAGCCTCGAAGACCGCGCAGACCATTGAGGAAGCACCCTCCATCGTCAGCGTTGTGCCGCGTCGTGAGCTCCTCCTCCAAGGTTACCAAACCCTCGGCGAGGTGCTGCGCAACACCGTAGGTTTTGGCATCAACGACAACGGCCACTGGGCCGATACGGGTGTGCGAGGCATCAACGGTCGCACCACCTATGGCGACAAGATTCAGTTCCTCATCGATGGTCACAACATGAGCTGGCGACAGTTCAACCGCAACTTTCACAACCCCACCTGGGTGGACATGGGTGATATTGAGCGCATCGAGATTATCCGCGGTCCAGGCGCCGCCTTGTGGGGTTCGAACGCGCTCACCGGTGTTGTGAATATCGTGACCCGCGACTGGACGAAGCTCAAAGGGGCTGAGGTCAGCTACAGCGCAGATCATCGTCTTGCGTCTCAAGCGATCTCGGCGCGCATGGGCAAAGAGTTCGGAGAGGTCAAACTCTATGCCTCGGTGTCCTTTTATCAGGAGGACAACGACAGCATCCTCGCTCCCGTCAAGGAGTTCGAGGTGCTTCCAGGTGTGGTTTCACAAGAGCCGCTTCGACACCAACGCGCCCATGTCCACCTTCAGCGTTATCGGTGGAGACGACAGCCGCTTCGTCACCGACCGCCACATCTTCCGCGTCTCCTATGAGAAGATGCTCTTCGCCGGTTTCACAATAACGGCGCAGGTGGATTATGACGACTATCGCTTCGCCGATGGCACCGTCTACGAGGACAACGCCCTTGCCTCTACCGTTAGCCCACCCACGGGCGGCTCCGGCCGCTTCCTGCGCAAGATGGCCGCCATCGACCGTCGCTGGGAGGCCCGCGTTGAGGGCAGCTGGGTGCCCAACCTTCAGCTCTCGATCATTGGTGGTGTTGAGTTCGAATACCTCGATATCCTTCGTTGGCACTTTCCAGAGGTATGGGCCGCTGAGAATATCCCACAGTCCACCGTGGAGTTCACCAACGCACACTTTGGCACCTTCTTGCAGGCGCAGTACTCTCCCATCGAGATGTTGAAGGCCACGGCCGGTATTCGTTTTGACTATGATGAGATTTACGGTGCTGTTGCCACGCCACGCGCCGGCGTCGTCTTGAACCTCCCCGCGGGCCTCTATGTGAAGGGCCTCTTCGGAATGGCGTTCAAGGGCCCCTCCTTCCACGACCTCTACTACTATCGCGCACCTGCCTTCTACGGAAACCCTGAGCTGGAGCCAGAGTCATCGATCACAGGTGAGGGGCAGATCGGCTGGAAACCTGGACGTTGGTTCCATGGCCGAATTACGGGCTTCTACACGCAGATCGACAAATTGATCGGGTATAGCAAGCAGGATCCTGGCACGCCCCTTGTTGGAGGCGAAGGCGCCTTCCCTCTGAGTCAGCACCCCGATGCCACCGCTAGCTTTAGCCAGAAGAGAAACCTCGACAAGGT
>JAFCZD010000196.1 GCA_019314525.1 Deltaproteobacteria bacterium | reverse complement strand
GCTGAAGACAAGAGCACTGCTGAAGACAAGAGCACTGCTGAAGACAAGAGCACTGCTGAAGACAAGAGCACTGCTGAAGACAAGAGCACTGCTGAAGACAAGAGCACTGCTGAAAACACCAGCACCAGCACTGCTGAAAACACCAGCACTGCCGAAAATACCAGCACTAGCACTGCTGAAAACACCAGCGCTGCTGAGGACACGAGCGATGAGGTCAAGCAGCAAGGTGGAGCAAGGTAGCGCATGAGCAAAGCTATCGGCATCGACCTGGGGACCACAAACTCCTGTGTCGCGGTCTTAGAGAACGATGAGCCAGTGGTGGTGCCCAATACCGAGGGTAGCCGTACGACTCCCTCCATCATTGCGTTCACCGAAGGTGGTGATCGCTTGGTAGGGCAGATCGCCAAACGCCAAGCTGTCACCAACCCCGAAAACACTGTAATGGCTGTGAAGCGCTTGATTGGGCGCAAACACGATGATCCGCAGGTTAGTCGGATGCGGGAGTTCTTCCCCTACAGCATCGTGCCCGCGGACAACGGCGATGTGCGGATCAGGGTTCGTGGGCGAGATTATTCTCCCCCTGAGATCTCCGCCTTCATCCTGGCGAAGATGAAGGAGATCGCGGAGGCATATTTTGGCGAAGAGGTGACCGATGCTGTGGTCACGGTGCCCGCCTACTTCGATGACGCTCAGCGCCAAGCCACCAAGGACGCGGGCCGCATCGCTGGCTTGAACGTGCTACGTATCATCAACGAGCCCACCGCGGCAGCCCTGGCTTACGGTCTCTCTGGTGACGGCAAGAGCGAGTGCATTGCTGTATACGATCTTGGCGGAGGGACCTTTGACATCTCCGTGCTTGAGTTGCGGCAGGGCGTGTATGAGGTGAAGGCCACCTCGGGCGATACTTTCCTCGGTGGTGAGGATTTCGACAGTCGCATTATCGAACACATGGTCGAACTTTTTCAGAAGACACAATCGGTTGCGCTTCGTGGCGACAAGATGGCGCTGCAACGCCTGCGAGAGGCGGCTGAGAAGGCGAAGCACGAGCTCTCCACCTCCCTTGAGACCGACATCAATCTGCCCTTCATCGCCGCGAGCAGCGACGGCAAGCCGCTGCACCTGACGACGACCCTCACGCGTGGAAAATTGGAGACCATCACAGACGACCTCATCGAGCGCACCTTGGGCCCCTGTGAGGCGGCGCTCAAAGAGGCGGGGCTTAGCAGGTCTCAGGTCGACGAAGTCATCTTGGTTGGGGGCCAGACGAGGATGCCTCGCGTTCAAGAGCGAGTGGCTGAGTTTTTCGGTAAGCCGGCAAATAAGCGCGTGGATCCTGATGAAGTCGTTGCCATGGGGGCGGCAATTCAGGGAGGGGTTATCCGTGGGGAGGTCGATGCAGTTCTACTGCTCGATGTGACACCCCTCAGCCTCGGGGTAGAGACGGCAGGCGGTATTTTTACGCGGTTGATCTGCAAGAACACTACGATCCCAACGCTGAAATCCGAGATCTTCTCCACCGCCGTCGATAACCAACCCTTGGTCAACGTGCACGTGCTCCAGGGAGAACGTGAGCTGGCCGACGACAACAAGAGCCTCGCGCATTTCCAACTCCTCGGCATCCCCCCTGCGCCGCGTGGCGTGCCGCAGATTCAAGTAACCTTCGATATCGATGCCAACGGTATTGTTAACGTTACCGCCAAGGACTTGGGTACGGGGCGCGAACAGAGTGTTCGTGTGGTCCCCACCAGTGGGCTCACTGAACACGAGATCGACCGCGTGATTCAGGAAGCCGTGAGCTTTCATGACGAAGACGAGAAGCGCAAGCTCGCCGCTGAGTTGCGGGTGAACGCGGAGACCCTGATTTACACCACTGAAGGCGCGTTACGGGAATATGGTGACCTGCTCTCTCCACAAGATGTGGAAGATATCAAAAAGGACTTGGCCTATTGCAAGCGGGTGCTGGCAGAGGGCCAGGGGGAAGAACCGCTGCTGCGGCAAGCGGTGGAGCAGCTGCAAGACTCCTCCTACCGCTTCGCAGCTGTGATGTACGACGATGCTGGTGGCGAAAGCTGAAGGGCTCAATAACGCGGAGGCAGGACGCAGCCCCCAGAGCGGGCTGGCGCTGCTCTTGCGCGACCCCGCGGACCATTATCGCACCCTAGGGGTCCCTCCGGACTCTTCGTTGGAGCAGATCAAAGCAGCCTATCGGCGGCGTGCTCTCCATTTGCATCCCGACAAAAACCCTGGAGATGAAGCGTCGGAAGACGCCTTCAAGCGCTGTTCGGATGCCTATGGTGTTCTTTCAGATCCCCAGCGCCGGATGGAGTATGACCTGCAGTTGCTGCTCAAGGGGGGGCCAGTAGAGATTGTCTCTGGAGTGCTCAATAACCTGACCAAGGGTCGCTTCCGGCGCAAAGTCAAGGGGAGGAGCTTACATCACACCCTCAGGCTGACGTTCCTCGAGGTGGCCCAAGGTGGGGAACACCTCTTGGCATTCACGGTGGACGAACTCTGTGAAGGCTGTGGTGGGAGGGGGGCTTTGCCCGGAGGGCTGCGCGCTTGTACGAGGTGTGGTGGTCGTGGTGAGTTGGTGCGTGAGAGCTTGCTTTCGTTGCCCAAAGCTTGTCCGGCGTGCGGTGGCACGGGCAAGCGCGTTCAGAATCCATGTCGCAGCTGTGATGGTGTGGGCATGCAGGAGCGAGAGCGCGAGTACCGCGTCACGCTTCCGCCAGGTGTCAACGCTGGGACGCTCAAGGTCCTGCGAGGGCAGGGCGAGCCGGGGATGTACGGTGGAGATGCTGGGGACCTAGAGATTGTGGTGGAGATCGTGCCTCATCCTATGTTCACTCGTGACGGGCTGCACGCGTTGATTGAGGTGCCCATTGGCGTGGGTTTGGCCTCTCTCGGGGGTAGCGTGGATGTACCAACGTTGGAGGGTGAAGTGCAGATGCGCGTGCCGGCGGGTACACAGAGCGGGCGACGTTTCCGCGTCCCCGGTCGGGGTCTGGGCTTTGGTGGCGACTTGATCGTACGCATTGTGGTGGAGACCCCCGTGGCCCTCGATCGCGAGGCCCAGGGGCTGCTGGAACGTTTCGAGCGCAAGTTGAGCGATGCCTCTTATCCACAAACCGCAGCCTACGGAGAGCAGCGCAACGCGCTGGCAGAGTCCGCTGATGAGTGAGAGGAAGGATGAAGAGGAGACTCGCCAAGAGAAGGAGGGCAGTTCTCCTAGAGGTGCTGCGAGCAGTGAGAAGCGCCCACGCTACGCTCTCCACCTGACGCTCTTCATCGCGACCTGCTTGAGCACCTGCTGGGTGGGCGCACGATTTGTCCATGGCGAGAAGGTGGGCCTCGATAGCTTGCATCTCGTGCTGGATGGGATTCCTTTCGCGGTAGCGTTGATGGGGATCCTGCTGAGCCATGAGATGGGCCATTTCATCGTCGCACGGCGACATCATGTTGATGCTACGCTGCCCTTTTTCATCCCACTTCCCTTTGGCCTAGTGGGTACCCTTGGCGCTGTCATTGGCATGCCCCCCACACGCAATCGAAACGCCTTGGTTGACATTGGCGCCGCAGGGCCGCTGGCCGGGCTTCTGGTGGCGATCCCTGTCTTGATCTATGGGTTGAACCTCTCACCGATCATCCCCCGCGGGGGTGGACTCCTGGAGGGCAACTCGATCACTTACCTTCTGCTCAAATGGGTGACCAAGGGAATGATCCTGCCTGGCAACGGCCTCGACGTCGATTTGCACCAGGTCGCTTGGGCCGGGTGGGTGGGTCTGCTGATCACGATGTTGAATCTCATCCCCATTGGGCAGCTTGATGGAGGACATATCGCTTATGCGTACTTTGGCCCCCAGCAGGACAAGCTCTCGGCGCTCTTGCATCGCGGGCTCTTGCCCCTGGCGACCGTTGTCTATGCCTATGCCACATGGGACCTGATCAGCGTAGGCAACTCCGCCTCCGTGGCCTTTCAGCTCAATATCCAGGTGGGAGTTTTTTGGATCGTTTGGTGGGGGCTGTTGCATCTCTTTCGTCGTATGGGGCGTGGATATCACCCCCCAGTGGACGCGGCTCCCTTGACCTTGGGGCGTCAGCGATTGGCGTGGGGCATGGCCATCATTTTCGTGCTGCTCTTCACGCCCATACCCCTGCGAGTTTTCATCCTTCCACCCGCCCCTGGCGTAGCCTGATCCCCATGTCACGTCACATCTTTGACCACATTTGCACCCCTGCTGGAAATGCGGGATTATAGGCAAAATGGAGGCACCGCTATCACGGCTCGACGAGCCTGTCACCCTGGCTGACATCATCGACCAGGACTCTCTGCAGCGCGTCTGCATGTCGTTCGCTCGTTTCTATGGTACCGGGCTAGCGATCCTCGACGCCAAGGGGCAGATCCTCGTTGATGTGCCAGCTGATTACGCTGTATGTCGCCGCATTGGGGCTCACCCCCATCAGGCGCCGGTGGCGTGCTCCTTTGATGAACTGGCGGCCAATACCTCCAAAGACGGCGATGAGGTGGCGACAACCTGCCTCTGTGGATTGCGTTATGAGTTGGCGCGCATCGAGCATCAAGGGGAGCTCCTCGGACGATTGGTGTTTGGACCCTATCGCCACGCTGGAGTTGAAGGGCTTGAATCGGCGGTGGAGGAGGTGTTCAAGGAGGGGCAGAGCGCGAGCGAACATACGGCATTCGTGGATGGAGTGAAGGCAGATTTGCTGCGGGTCGATCCACGTAGCGTGGCCTCAGCGCGAGAGGCCACGAGTATGATCAGCAAGATGCTGGCTGTGATCGTGGAAACAGGATATGCGCGCCACTTGACGTCTCAGATCCACATCGCCGCCATTCAAGACGCCTACAACGAACTCACAGAGAAGAACCGCCGCTTGGCTGACTCGGTAGAGAAGCTCAAGGACCTCGACAAATTGAAGAGCAGCTTCCTCGCTACCGTGAGCCATGAGCTGCGCACCCCTTTGACCTCTGTGATCGGTTATAGCGAGATGCTCCTCGAAGGGCTTGCCGGAGATCTCAACGACGAGCAGCGGGGCTACGTCAAGACCATCCTCGACAAGGGTGACCATCTGCTCCAGATCATCAACGAGATCCTCGATATCTCCAAGGTCGAGAGCGGTACGGTGCACCTCTCCCTCGAGCCCTTTGATTTGGGCGACGTCATGCGTCAGGTGGCTGACGGGCTAATGCCGCAGGCTCAGCAGAAAGGGCTGACCTTGAGCTACGATGTCGCGCCAGAGATGCCACGTCTGACGGCAGATCGCGTGAAGACACGTCAGATCCTGCTCAACCTGGTGAGCAACGCGCTGAAGTTCACGTCACGCGGGGGTAAGGTGCTGGTGCACTTGCGCACAGGTCAGCTGGATATCGGGGGGCGATTGACGCCGATGCTGGAGGTGCTCGTGGAGGATACGGGCATTGGAATCCCCGAAGAACAGCGCCTGAAGATCTTCGAGGCGTTCCTCCAACTCGACAGCTCCTCAACGCGAAAATACGGCGGAACAGGCCTTGGCCTCTCCATCGTGAAGCACTTCGTCGAGGCCCATGGGGGCAGAGTTTGGGTGGAGTCACCAGAGGGGGGGGCCACCACGGGCACAATCTTTGTGGTGCAACTGCCCGTATCTCCTCCGCCGCAGATACGTGCGACGCAAATGCGCGGCAGCAGCACCGTGGTGCGCTAATCAATGGACCGAATCAATGGACGCTGAGGTTGCGCTACGTCTCGTCGCCTATTTCTCATTGATCCTGATGTCCGGTTTTTTCTCCGGTTCTGAAACGGCGATGTTCTCCATGGGCCCAGTGCAGTTGATGCGCTTGGAGGAGGAGAATCATCCGCGAGCGGCCCTCTTGCGGAGCCTCGTGGAACAACCCCGTCGCCTCATCGCGACCATCTTCATTGGCAATGAGTTTGTGAATATCGGCGCGTCCGCCCTGATGGCCTCGGTCGCTCATCAGCAGATGAGAGGCTATGGCAGCGTGATGGTCGCCTTGGTATCAACCATCGTCTCGGTGTCATTGATCCTGATGCTTGGCGAAATTACACCCAAGAATATCGCCGCAAAGATCGACGAAAAGTGGGCGCTCACAGCATCTCGCCCCATCGCCATCCTCGCCATCGTGATGGCGCCTTTGCGCATCGCCATCGAGCGCATCGCCGATCTCGTGGTGTTCATCGTCGGGGGTCGGGAGGCGACGTCCTCTGCCACCGCAGAGGTGGGGGAGGAGGAGTTTCGTACCATGGTCGATGTTGCGAGCCGCGCTGGAGGTGTGGACCCACGCGAGAAGCAGCTCATCGAGAATATTTTCGATATTGGCGATCGGCGTGTGCGCGAGGTGATGACGCCAGAGCCGCAGATCTTCATGCTCTCCTTCGAAGTCCCGCTGCCGCGCATCCTCAAGCTCGTGCAGCAGAACAAATACAGCCGCATTCCCATTTATCGCAAGAAGCGCGACACCGTCGTAGGGTTGCTCTACACCAAGGACTTGGTGGGGATCCGCCATGGCCTTCGCCCCCAGCTGCCTCGATTGAAGGAGCTGCTCCACGCCCCCTTCTTCGTCCCGCCCAACACCAAGTGTGAGACCTTGATGGTGGAGTTCAGGCGCAGGCGCACACACCTAGCGCTGGTGGTGGATGAGTACGGCAAGTTGATCGGGCTGGTCACCATGGAGGACCTCCTCGAGGAGGTCTTTGGTGAGATCAAGGATGAAAAGGAGATCCCACCCCCAACTGGGGAGTTTCCAAGCGTGAACCCCGCATGAGCATCACCGCCGCGATAATCGTGCTCGCGGTGTGTCTCGTCGCTGAAGCCTTCTTCAGCGGTGCTGAGTTGGCGCTCATTTCGGCCAATAAAGTGACCCTTCACACCCTGGCCGAGCAGCGCTCCAGTGGGCTCCTGAAGAGCTTCCTTGCAGACCCGAGTCATCTGATCTCCACGGCCTTGGTGGGGACGAATATCTGTGTGGTTTTGAGCACGGTGGTCGCCACCTTGACCCTTTTGCCTCATTACCCCCAGCACGCCGAGCTCCTCTCCTTGGCGCTGATGACCCCCTTGGTGCTGGTCTTCGGTGAGATCATCCCCAAGAGCCTTTTTCAGCACTTCGCGGACCGTTTGGCTCCCCGGCTGGTGATCATCCTCTCGGGTTTTCGTATCGTCTTCTTTCCCCTCGTGGCCCTTGGCATGGCGTTTTCACGGCTGCTTTTGCGCCTCTTTGGCATCGACGAGCGACGCGACGTGATGTCTCGCGCGGAGCTTCGCCTCCTGATTCAGCTCCCGAGCCGTAAGGGCGAGGATCACATCTCAGGAGAAGAGAAGAAGATGATCAGTCGGATCTTCACCTTCACCGAGAAGCGGGTGGAAGATGTGATGCTCCCCCTGAGTGAGGTAACAGCGCTCCCTGTGACAGCTTCTATCACTGATGTTGCCCGTGAGATTTCAGATAAGCTGCACACTCGCATTCCTCTTTATCGTGATCGTCTGGACCAAATCGAAGGCATCGTGCATGCCTTCGACGTGTTGCGCGCAGACCTGCCCCCAGGCGCAGCTGGCGAGGGCCGAGGAGGCGCCGTGTTGCTTTGCCGACCGGCGATCTTCGTTCCGGAGAGTCAGCCGGCCGTGGACACCTTCGTGCGCCTTCAGCGCGAGGGGCAGGGCATGGCCGTGGTCGTCGACGAATACGGTGGGGCCATCGGCGTGGTGACGATGGAGGATATCCTCGAAGAGGTGGTGGGGGAGATCGAGGATGAATACGATCGAGATGACAGCCTGATCCGCCGCGAAGCAGGTGGCCAGTTGCTGGTGAAGGGGCGGGCCAGCGTGGAGGTCGTCAACGCCAAGGGCAAGCTGCAGCTCCCCGACGATGAGGAGTATGAGACCATCGCCGGGTTGCTCCTGGAGCACGCGAAGAAGATCCCTGCCGAGGGTTATGAGCTGAAGATTGGGGGAGTGGTGTTGGTGGTAACCCGCGCCACGGAGCGTTCTATCGAAGAGGTGCGAATCGAAAGCAGCCCCCGAACGCGTTGACTGCGCGTTTGCGGCCTGGCGCGTGTTCACACCCTTGCTGCCAGGCCTGTACCGGTCTAAAGTCCCTGGATCGTTAGGAACGTGAAGTGAAAGCGCAAACCCTCGCCATAATATACTGCGATGAGCAGCGACCTCATGAGGGCCCTTGCGCCCAGTTGGCGCAAGCGTTGCGTGAAGCAGGTCATACCATCGAGGATGTGCACGATCTCAATGGGGTCACCGAACGCGGTGAGGGCTGTGGGGTCTTGTTGCTCGACCCAGAAGACTTCCGAGGGGCGTTGAGTCTGAACGAAGGCGCGTCTCCTCCGCTGCTTCTCACGCCAGTGATACCCATAGGGTCTGAGGTGGGTGCCGAGTTTGCGACCCTCTGGGACACGGGAGCCGCTGATGTTATCCCGTGGCCCATGAACGTGGATGTCGTATGCAGGCGCCTCTCGAAGTTGCAAGAGCGTTGGCTCTTGGGGGCAGAGCTGCAAGAGCGCCGGCGAAACTATCAACTACTCAACGATGCAGGCGCTGATTTCGACCAGAGCGCGGACTTCGAGGACGCTCTCGCCGAGGCCCTGCGACGCATCGCCGAGGTAGCTGGGGCAGCTCGCTCTTTGGCTATGGTCTGGAGCGAGAGCGAGAAGGAAGCCTTCTTGTTGGGAGCCAGCGACGACCCAACAGCCATTGGCATCCCGCTGGATCTCTCGGTCTTCAGCGAGTTGAAGGGGGTGTTCGAGGCTCGACAGCCATGCGCGGTCCCCAGGGTCGACCTTCAGCCACGCGTGGCGTCCTACGACTTGGCGGCCAAGGAGGAGAGCGGCGCGATCTGGGTGCAGCCTCTGCTCGTTGAGGGGGAAGCATTTGGCGCCTTGGAGTTGCATCTGGTTCCCGGCAGGGAGATCAGCCCTGTGGTGCTCGAGTTTGTCGGATGCATGGCCTCACTTCTGGCCCCGCGGATCAAGCTCTCACAGACCTATCAAGCCCTCAGCGAGCGTACACGGCGGCGACGCGCCTTGGCTGCGCCCAGCAGTGAATCGACCTTGCAGCGCCACCGCGACTTCTACGAGCGAGCCTCCGACGGAGTGGTGGTGCTCGACCCAGAGCTGCGCATGCTCTACCTAAATCCCATGGGTGAACAGATTACAGGGTATGCGGTGGATGGCGTCGCAGGTCGCCCCTTTGTGGATCTGATCCCGAGTCTGCAGCGAGAGCCCTTCGCCAAGCTGCTGGCGGACATTGAGCACTGGCAGCGTGGGCAGGTGTTCGACCTCCCTCTGCGTACGACCTCAGGGGACCCCATCATCGTATCCGTGAGCACCAACGCCAGCGCTGGGGGTGAGGAACT
>JAFCZD010000719.1 GCA_019314525.1 Deltaproteobacteria bacterium | reverse complement strand
GCGTCGCCCCGAATTACGCCCATTGATGTAGATCCGCGCGGCTGGCGGCCGCGATGAAATCAACAGATAGCCGGCAGGGCCCGTTTTCGGCTTGACCACTGAGCGCCTCGCCGCCCGTCGGCGAGACCTCGCTCGCCGTCTGACCCTGACGCGCCGTACCGTCTTGGGGCTTTCGGTGCTTTCGGTCTTGGGGCTTTCGGTCTTGGGGCTCTCGGTCTTGGGACTCTCGGTCTTGGGGCTCTCGGTCTTGGGGCTCTCGGTCTTGGGACTCTCGGTCTTGGGGCTCTCGGTCTTGGGGCTCTCGGTCTTGGGGCTCTGATGATCCCTTCCCTGAGCGTCTGTGAGCGGCGCGATCGTCGAAGACTCCTCTTGATGATGAGTCTCACCACTTTTGAGCACGAAGAGCGCGACTCCGCCCCCCATCAGTCCAACGAAGAGCACTCCCAGCATGATCCAGAGCCACCTCTTGCTCTGGCTCGGAGACACAGTGGCAGAGCCAAGTTGGCTGCCAGGATAAGGCGTCCCACCTTCAACGGATGGCACATCGCCAGCCACCGGCTCACCAGGGGCTGCGCTAGGACGGAACGACTGGTGGGTCGGTTCATCAGGGTCTGAAAAGGCAAAAGGGTCATCTTCTGCTGGAATGATGGCGTCAGCTGGAAAGTTGCCGCCACCCCACCAGCCCCATCTACCGTCAACGCATCTTCGTCAAACCCCCAATCGTCATCATCCGCCAGCTGAGCCTGGGTTGGTGAATCCACCAACGCGGGCCCATCGAGTTCATCGAGATCGCCTTCCGAGAGATCGTTCTCTTCATCTGGCTCTGCCTCATCAAGCGCAACTTCCTCTGGATCCATAACCTCATCAAACTCGACAGGCGCCCCCATGGCCTCGGCCTGCATCAGGTTGCGTACCGCATCGGGGTCGAGGACAGTGGGCCCATCATCCCAGGCATCATCGTCGAATTCGGGAGTATCCGCGAAAGCGCTATCCGGGGCGGGGACGTAGGCCTTGGGAGTCTCTGGGATCCGAACCGGTCCTGTGAGCGTCGCCGCCGCTCTCCCGTCGGAACTCTGCTGGTGGGCGCTCCCAGCGCCACCGCCACTGGGAGAAGACACACCCTCCTCTTGGCGCCCAGGAGAACTCGCCCTGTTCTTTGGGCCAGAACCCAGCGGCCTGAAGGCCAACGCAGAGGACCCTCCTGGTTTGGCAATCACAGCGGCTCCTGGTGCTTCTGCTCCCGCATCGTTCTCTATTTCTGTCGGTGGCGCCTTCACAGCCAGGGGACGCAGGGATCGCGACTGCAGCTGGTCCCTTTGGGGTTCCCTCACCTTCAGGGGCCTCGATCGCGCGCGAAGCCGGGGTGTCTCCCCCGACGTTCCTTCTCGGCTACGCGGCTGCATGGGTCGAAGACTGGGCGCCTGCTTAGATTCTGCATTCGCCTTCAACGCAGGAGAGCGTACAGGAGTCGTCGGCCCCTCTTCTGGCTCAAAAACCAAGCTAACTGGGGGCTCGTCCATGGCCTGGTCGAGATCCATCACTGTGGTATCGAGACTGTCCCCGTCATCCACCGCCTGCGTGGGCGCGGGCACATAGCTTGGGAGCTTGGAGGGGAGCTTGGAGGGTGCCCCCCGATGAACATCCACGATCTCAGTGGTAGACAGGTCCTCCACAGGGCTCGTGTCCAGCGCTGGCTCAGGCGTGACCACGGGCACCGGGGTCTTGTGTCTTGGGGCGCCTGTCTGAGCGAAGCCGGGTAACGTCGAAGCCACACGTCGCGCCATCACTGGCCTGGGACTAAGAGCAGGCGCGCAACCGGCGGCCCCTCGGCCCCTGCAGGCGCTGCACCGAAGGTCGTCTTCATCCAGCGTGAGAGCTGCTTGGCGTTGTACGTTAGGCGCGAACTTTGCACAAAACGCGCTAACGCAGCTCGCAACTCAAGCGCGCTCTGGAAGCGGGCACCTGGATCTCGTGCCACGGCTTTGAGGATGATCGCCTCGAGGGGTTTGGGGACAAGGGGATTGACCTTTGTCGGGGGCGAAACAACCGCCCGCCGAACTTGCTCGAGGATGGCCAAATCCGTGGGGCCAGTGAAGAGTGCACGACCAACCACGCACTCAAAGAGAATTGCCCCCACCGCAAAGAGATCGGAGCGGGAGTCTAGATGCTCACCCGTCGCCTGCTCGGGTGACATATAGGCAATATTGCCAACGAGATTGCTCTCGCCACCCTTATCCCGCGCCTTGGCGATGCCAAAATCGATGAGCTTGACCTCGCCATCCAGTGAAATCAGGATGTTCGGAGGGCTCACATCGCGATGGATGACACCATTGCCCTCCGAAATGTCCTTGCGGCCATGGGCGTAGGCCAGGGCGTTGAGCACGCTGAGCACGATGTAAATCGAAAAAGGGATCGGCAGCGTCTTGCGTTGACCATGGTAGTGCCTGAGGATTGCCCCCAGATCACGACCATTGATGTACTCCATGGCGATGAAATACGACTCATCCACCTGCCCAAATTCATAGACTTGGGCGATATTTCCATGGGTCAAGTTCGCCGAGAGCTTCGCTTCCGCGATAAACATCGCCAAAAACTCTTCGTTTTCCGCAAGGTTAGGAAAAATCCTCTTAATGGCGACGATCTTTTCGAAGCCAGCGAAGCCAGAGGAGCGTGCCTTGAAGACCTCGGCCATGCCCCCGCCTCCAATGCGGTGCAAAAGCTCATAGCGGCCGAATTTCGTCGTTTTCATAGGGATAATAGTGCCCAATCGCTTTCGAATCCTATCCTACGCGGACGTCGCGGGGCAAGTTGCACTAACAGGCGACTTCTTGCGAAGCTCCTGCTCTGAGATGAGCCCCGCCAGGAGATAGACCACCGTGACCGACGATATTCTCGACGAAAAAGACGCCCGCCTGGAAGAACGCTTCCGTGAGCTGGAGTACGAAGCAGAGATCGAGCGCCTAAAAAAACAGGGCACCACCCCCCAAGGACATGAAACGCCAAAGCCCGAGGCCGGGGCAACGACGAGCCCCAGCAAGGATGACCCACTCTCGGAGATGAAAGCCGCCCTTGATGACGACGGCGAGCTCGAACGCTTCGTGCTCGCCCTTTGTCCTCATTGCAGCGCAAAGAACCGCGTCAGCCTCGAGCGGCTGCGCGGCGGTGACCCACGCTGTGGCGGCTGTAAGCAGGACCTATCCTTCAGCAGGGTCTAATCCTTTCCCAGAGTCTTATTTTGTGCGATCAGTGCTCTTCAGGAGATGACAATGGACATCAAGCTCAAGGTCGTGGGGCTCTCAGCAGCTCCCAGTAAGAAGCAGCTCAACAGTGAGTGGATCGAAATTCACAACGAGGGCGAGCAGCCCTTCAATGGTGAGGGTTGCGCCATCACCGTCGTGCCCAAGAACGCAAAGGGCAGACCGCGCATGGTGACGTCACTCAAGGCGGGCCTGGTCATCCAGCCTGACGAGCACGTACGTCTGGTGAGCGGCAGCCCCGGCAAGAAGTCTCAGGGGGACGCACCTGCTGAAGACGACACGCGCAACTACCACCTCTTCCTCAAGGTGCCCTACCTCGACAAGAAGAACCTGCTCGTACGCTTCGTCAACCGGCAGCAGGTGGAGCTGTGCCGCGTTGTGCATGGCGGGTAAGGAAACCACCATGCATCGCCTCTTGACCGCTTCCTTGCTCACGCTCTTCCTTTCATCGAGCGCCTGGGCCGGCCAGCCCAACATTGGGGGCATGAAGCGCGTCTTTTCCCAGATGAAGACAGCCCTCGAGAAGAACAACGAGAAGCTCTTCAAAAAACAGTGGCTCCCCTCGAGCTACGCCAAAAACCTCGTGGGGGGCAGTGGGCTCCCTGGCCAAGCAGTCTTCAAACAGGGCAGCCGCAAGGGCTGGTACCTCAAAGCGCAGATGAAACGCATACGCAGCATCCCCGGCCAAAAAGGCGCACCCTGGATCGTGCCCACCCTGATCTGGTCGGACGCGAAGAAGCGAGCGCTGGACGAGATCTTCATGCTCTTGATCCACAGGAACAAGCGCTGGATGGTTCTCGGTGGCGGTGAGAAGCTGTCGCAGGTCGAAGCCCTCGGGCGACGCTATGTGAACAAGAAGCCCTTGGCCCCTCCCAAGGGAAAGAAGTGAACACTCCCTCGGTGTCGACGCTGCAGAAGCTCGCCGCTCTTGGCGTGCTGCTCAACATCATCGCCATCCTCGCCCTGACGACCTATCCCTTCGCCTTTCAGCTTGATGGAGCAGCCCTAGCACGACGCTGGCAGCAGGTGGAGTGGGTCCTTTTCTATCGTCGAAACTCGGGCGCGCTGATCATCGACCGTGATCTGCTCCAGAACATTCTCTTCTTCTTGCCCTTGGGCTTCTGTTGGAGCCTGTTTCGCAGCCATCTGACCCGTGGGCGCGTCCTCCTCGAGGTCACGTTGCTGGGTTTGGGCCTGTCCTTTTCCGTCGAAACGCTTCAGCTTTTCACCAAGGCCCGATCGACGCAGCTCGCCGATGTGTGGCGCAATACCTTGGGCTCATGCTTGGGTGGTGCTCTCGCTGCGCTTGGTGCGGCACTTTGGCATCGATGGTTTAGGCAGAATGTCGCTAACAGGACAGGTGACTAGTCTAGTGCTCTGTTTCAAAAGCCATTGAGCCGGCTTCTCGCCGCCCCTTGAGGGGGCAGAGGGCGGCTCCAAGACGGCTCATTTGGCATTTCTCTAGCCAGGACACTCTGTTTCATTTGGCGGCGCTGGAGTGTTGCGACTCATAAGAGGCGCTCGGAAAGATCAAACTTTTTGAGACGCAACACTAGCTCTCATCACCATCGCCCTTCGTCGCTGGCATATCTCCTGCGCGA
>JAFCZD010000025.1 GCA_019314525.1 Deltaproteobacteria bacterium | reverse complement strand
ACCGCAGCAGGCACGCGATCCTTGAGTTCCGTATCGGGTTCAGCCTGCACAACGTGATCGTGCGGGATGGAAGAAGCCACACCACGCCGAGAGAGCAAGAAGAAGAGATCTTCCTCCTCCATCAGGCCCCCGTCGAGCAAATGACAGGCCAAGGGCACGCCAGCGCTTCGGGCCAAACGCACAGCTTCGTCTAATGCGGTATCGGAGAGGACTTCCTCCTCACGCAGGATATCCACCAGTTGTGTAGTCCGTATCGTCATCGGCTGGAAGGAACGCCCATCTTAGCTATTTGTGAGCATTACACCGTTTCATGAGTTGATTCAAAGCCTTTCCCCGCGCGATCCCGATGATGTCCAAATAGCGACTGAAGTGTCTGCGCGCCACCTTGCATTGCCCGAGGGCTGCCGACGAAAGTCCCATCAGCAGGAAAGTCTTTGGATAGGTTTTGTCAACCCGCAACGCAGCACCATAGGCGCCGAGTGCTTGTTTGAACCTACCAAGGCGATGATGGACCTTGCCAATGGCCACATGCAACAACACTGAAGGGGGAGCGCTCTTGATACCCCGTCGCAAAATGGTCAGCGCCTGCTTACCTTGCCCCTGTCGAGCCAAGATCAACCCCCACTTCGCCCATGCTCGCGCATACTTCGAATCGACCTGTGTAGCCACTTTCAACTCGCGCTTGGCTTCCTCGAAGCGCCCCTTCAGCGCCAAGAGTTCACCATAGCCACAGCGGGCCACGGGGTCCTTCCCCTTGAGCCTCACAGCCAACCCCAGCTGCGCCAATGCCTTGTCGATCTCATTGATGCGCTGCAACGCTCCGCCGAGGTTGATGTGAATATCGACGTCCTTCGGCCGCAGTCGCGCCGCGCGGCGATAGGCTTTGACGGCGTCCCCGTGACGCCCCATGGACGATAGAGTCAGGCCAAGGTTGAACCACGCCTCCGCATAGCTCTTCTTGATGCCCACAGCACGCTTGAGGTGTGTGAGCGCCACCTTGTTCTTCCCCTGGTCCTTTAGTATCGCGCCCAGGTTGTTGTGGGCCTCGGCGAAGCCCGGTTTGCGCGCGATAGCGGCACGGTAATCCTGTGCCGCTTGCGTCGCTCGCCCCATCGCCGCACGGCACACCCCGCGTTGATAGTACCCACGCGGGTCCTTGCCCGACATCGCGATGGCCTCTCCAAAGGTGGCCTCAGCGCCACGAAGGTCTTTGCGCTTCATCATCGCGGCCCCACGCTCGAGCAATCCAAGATAACCACGAGCCCCAACGAGCCTGGCCTCTGCTATCTGGGTGGTCCCCAGCAGAACAACACAGGCCACCAGAAAACATCGCGTGCTCATCAAATTTCCTCCCGACCAAGTGGCGGCGCTGGGTTCAGACCCTCGACGTCAGAGAATACGCGAGCGGAGATCTCCTCCCATCGCACCCCCTTCTTCACCTTCTCACTCCCAACGCGCTCCTGAATGTAGAAAGTGTCCACCACCCTGCCCGCCTCCGTCGATACTCGCGCCACGACGATATCCAGAGCTAGCTCGTTGAGCGTGTGCGTCACGGTGTGCAGAAGCCCAACGCGATCGGCGGTCTGCAGTTGCAAAACCGTAGCACGCTCCGTCACCTGATTGTCGAGCCGAACGCGAGTTTCCACCGCCGGTAGAACACGGGGTGGAAGATTGCTAACCTTGCCTATCCGGCGCGCCACCGCGTCGTCTAGGTCAAAATCCCCACAGAGAGCCTGCTGGATGGAAGCGGAGAGTTCCCGCCAAGCACCAGAGGATGTCGACTGTGGCACACGAAAGATATCGAGGGCCCGAGCCACACAGTTTGGAGTCGCTGCCTCATAAGTGTAGACGTCTGCTGCGAGCACATTGACGTTTTGCAACGCCATTACGCCCGTGATCGTTGCCAGAAAACCTGGAACGTCTTCCCCGCATACCGTGAGGATCGTCGTGCCATCATCCCGATCTTGCGCTGCCAAGCGCATGATGCTCTCAGAACTTCTCTCCAAATCCAGCGCGGCGTTGATGGCCCGAGACAACTCCTCGTCGTCTGAAAGGCTCGCAAAAAGTTCCGTCGGCAGGCGCGCAAAGAGGCTCTCCACCAGCTCTGCCTTCACGTCTGACCGCTCCTGACGAATATGTCGAGCGACCCGTTCACGCCGCCGCTCCGGCTGGGCCACAGACCACCCTTGGTCACCCACTTCTAACGATTCCATCGTGCGCAGGTAGAGCTGCTCCAGCAAGGACGCCTTCCAGTCCGAGAGGTTGCCAGGCGCCGTCATCGCACTATCTGCAACAGAGAGCAGATAGAGTTGGTCCAGTCGACGCGGGGAAGCTACGACCTCGGCAAAGGAAGCGATGACCGCAGGATCAGCGAGATCCCCTCGTTGTGAGACGTGCATCATGCGCAAATGTTCACGCACCAGAAAAACAACCTCTCGCTGCTCCTCCACCGAGAGGCCCAGGCGAGCGGCGATGCCCGCAACGAGGGGGGCGCCCTTCTTCGCATGCCCAGAACCAAGAGGTTTAGCGACATCATGCAGCAGGCCCGCAAGCAACAAGCTCCGAGGGCGCTCCAACGAGCACATCACCGCCACCGCCCGCTCCTCAGACGCCGCCACCACGCCCCGCAGCCAAGACCGCATCAACTCCAGCACCAGCAAGCTGTGATGGTCGACGGTGTATACATGGTAAAGGTCGTGCTGCACACGCCCCGTACACGCCTCGAACTCTGGAATCAGCGCAGCCAACACTCCAAGGTCATGCATCTTTTCCAAGGGGGTTCGACTGGCCTCTTCATCTCCCGGGCCCGACAAGAGAAGCTGAAGAAAGAGCGACGCAGCCTCCTCATCCGCAAGCAGCTGTGCGCCTGGCTCCCCGGCAGCCGCCTCGGCCAGCCCATCCTGCAAGCGACGTGTGAGCCGCGCCTCTTCACTCGCTGCAATACAAAAAGCCCGCACAATCTCTGCCGGCCGCTCCCAGAAAATGTGCACATCGGCAACGTCGACCTTGCCCCCAACAGAAACGAAGCAACCTTCCAGCTTGCGGGGTGAGACGGCGTTGGGGGGTTGAAAACACCGGTCCAACACACCCTCCGTCTCCAACACCACAGAGCGGGCGACGCGATAGTAGGCGTGCATCAGGCGCTCAACAGCTGGCGCCACCGCGGGCACAACACGTCGACGCTCCCCGGGAATCTCATCACCAGGAAAGAGGCGGGGCGCCAACGCCTCCTGCATGGCGAAGTGAAGCCGATCCTCAGTCCGGCTGGCGTGGGTGTGCGCTGCCATACGTAGCATTTGCAAGAAATCGCGCGCCTCCGTGAGGATCTCCTGCTGACGAGAAGAGGAAGCCTCCACCTCCGCCAGCTCCTCGAGCCCATTGACGCCAAAGCGGGCCTTGGCCGCCCACAGCGCCGTATTCAAGTCCCGCAGCCCCCCTTTGCCGCTCTTGATGTGTGGCTCCAACAAAAAGACGGTCTGTCCGAAACGCCGATGACGCTCACGACGCTCATCGAGCAACAACCGACGAAAGTCGTCCAAATGAGCCGGTGAAGAGAGCTCTCGGCAAGCCCCTGCCTGCAGCGCGTGGAAGGGGCCTTCGTCACCAGCCACCAGTCGCGCGTCGAGCAGCGCAGTGCGCATGGTGAGGTCCTCGCTGGCCAAATCGAGCGTCTCATCGATGTCACGCACCGCGTGCCCCACAGCAAGCTTGGCGTCCCAAAGGGGATAAACCACGCCCTTCACCACGCGATCCACCATGCCTTCGCTGCCTTGTTGGTGCACTATCAGCAGGTCAACGTCGGAATAGGGGAAGAGCTCTTGGCGCCCATAGCTCCCCAACGCCACCACCGCGATGCGGGTGGTAGCCTCTGGAATGGCAGCCTCGAAGAGCGCCTTCACTAGGTGGTCAAGGAGATTCCCCATGCGCGTGAGCAGAGGGCGAACACGCTCTTGTAGTCCGCTCTCGTCGACATCTTCGGCGATCTCTTCGGCGATCTCCCAGCGCGCGATGGACACCAAGCGGGCGCAGATTTCACTGCGCTCTGCGGGAAGCTTTCCAGCCCATTCGGATTCCACTTGCTTGACCTGCACTTTCTTCAGCATCATACCGTTGTGGAGGCTCGTTGGCATCACTGGTGCGCTACGACCTGAACATCGGCAGCAACGACAATCATGGAGGGTTCGATGCCGGAGCTCAGACTAATCCCGTTACAAGATACAATGACCGCAGAGGAGCTGGCGCTCCTCACTCATAAGCTCGAGGAGTTGGCCAGCGAGGCACTCCCAGACGAGGATGATTCTCACGATCTCGACGACGTCCTGAGCGACGATCAACTGATAGACTTCGTGGACCGCCTCGAAGCCCACGATATCGCATGCGATGTCTATCTCCCAATGGAGTTCGAGGGGCGGCTGGAGCTAGGCGACCACAGCATCGGCAGCGCCCATATGCTCATGGAAGCGCTCGAGGAGCTGCGGGATGAGCTGGATATTGACGAAGACGCTGACGATGACAGCGATGATGATGATGTCGATCTCGAAGTCATCGAAGATCAGCTCAGCTACGCCTGGCACGTCTTTGCTCGGGGAGCCAGCGCGTGTATCACGCGACAGATCCCCCTGCACGTGCTCCCCTAGAGCTGTGCTATACAGCCCTGAATGAGCCGCTATCTCCTGAAAAGCACCCGCGCACCACGGCGCAGCACGCTTGATCTCGAACGCGATCTCAACACGACTCAACGCGACGCTGTGGCGTGGGCTGGAGGCCCGCTGCTGATCATCGCTGGCGCCGGCAGCGGGAAGACCCGCACCCTCACCTATCGAGCCGCCCACTTGATCGAGCGGGGCGTTGACCCCCAACGCATCCTCCTCTGCACCTTCACCAACCGTGCTGCTCGAGAGATGGTCGAGCGCCTCGAAGGGCTCACGGGGATCGATCTGCACCGCATGTGGGCGGGGACCTTCCACCATGTCGCCAACAAGGCCCTCCGACGACACGCCCAGCTGCTCGATATTGACGAAGGTTACTCGATCCTCGACCAAGAGGACGCGCGCGAGTTGATGGCCAGCTGCCTCGCGGAGGAGGGCGCCGAGCTCAAACGACGGCGTTATCCCCAGGCCCGCGTATTGCTGCACATCACCTCGTTGGGGATTAACCGTCGCGCCTCTCTCACCGAGACCTTGGTGCAAGCAGCGCCGCGATTTCTGGGGCTAGAAGAAGCCATTGGACGCATCATCGAGCGCTACGCTGCCCGCAAACATCAACTCGGCCTCGTCGACTATGACGACCTGCTGCTCCATTTCCGCGCCTTGTTGCGAGATCATCCGGCGGCGGCGGAGCCGTTGAAGGAGCGCTTCCAGCACGTGCTCGTCGATGAATACCAGGACACCAACAAGCTCCAGGGTGAAATCGTCGACCTCTGCGCCCAAACACACGGCAATCTGACGGTGGTGGGCGATGACGCACAGAGCATCTACTCCTTCCGCGGCGCGCACTATGAGAACATCATCGCGTTCCCTGAGCGCCACCCGGGCACGCAGGTCTTCAAGCTCGAGCGCAATTATCGCTCCGTTCCGGAGATCCTCAACCTCGCCAACAAGTCGATTCGAAACAATCAGCGACAATTTCCCAAGGTGCTCGAGGCTACACGCGGCGCGGGAATGCAACCTGTGCTCTTGCCCCTCTTCGACGTCTATCAGCAAGCTGATTTTGTCGCCCAGCGGGTGTTGGAGTTGCACCAACAAGAAGACGTCCCCCTGCGACATATCGCGGTCCTCTACCGTGCCCACTCCCATAGCATGGAGTTGCAGCTCGAACTCACCCGGCGAGAGATCCCCTTCCGTGTGCGCTCTGGGCTACGTTTCTTCGAGCAAGCACATATCAAGGATGTGCTCTCTTATCTGCGGCTGGTGCACAACCCCGTGGATCCTCTCGCCTGGCAGCGTGTGCTGCGCACATGGTCGGGGGTGGGGCGTCGCAGCGCTGAACATGTGATGGAGCGCACCCTCAGCGTCCCACACAAGCCCCTGCGACCCGCAGAGGTGTTGAACGACGCGGACCTTCGGGCGCGTCTGCCCAAGAGCGCCCATGCCGCTATAAAACGGCTCGCTGGCCTCTTCGCGGCCCTGGATCCGGCGCTCTCTTTGTCGGAGATGGTGCGACAAGTGCTCGACGCACACTATCGAGACTACGCCCTCTCCGCCTTCCCTAATGGAGAGACCCGCGTCGACGACCTCGAGCAACTCGCCGACTACGCGCGGCAATATAGCTCAACCGGAGAAGACACTCTGGAGCGCTTTCTCAGCGAGATCGCCCTCGTCGCCGGCTTCGGCGCTGAGGCACCCAAGGCCGGCGAACACGCCGACGACTGCTTGACCTTGAGCACCATCCATCAAGCCAAGGGGCTCGAGTGGCGTGCCGTGTTCATACTCGCCTTGGCGGACACGCTCTTTCCCCAACCCATGGCCACCCGTTCCAACGCGGAACTAGAAGAGGAGCGGCGTCTCTTCTATGTGGCGGCGACCCGGGCCAAAGACCAACTTTATCTCTGCCACCCACGCTTCGAAGAGCCCAGCAAAGGCCCACGAAAACTGCTGCGCCTCTCACGCTTCGTCGACGAATTGGGAGATGACGGGGTTGTGCCCTATGACCGCTGGGAGATAGTCGAATCATGAGAGCCTCTTTATTCGGGCCACTGGTCGCTGCACTTCTTCTAGGCGCCTCTCCTCTCTGGGCGGCGCCCAAGGTGCCCAAGCCGGAGGTCAAGCCCAAGGTCGGGGTCAGGGCCAAGCCCAAGATCGCTCCTGTGCAAACGCCTCTGGAGCTCCTTGAAAGGGCCAGCGACCCGCTCAAGCGAGAAACAGCGGCTTTGGTTCTGGGGCGCGCACGAGCCACTCATGCTCTGCCGCGCTTGCTCGTGAAGCTCAGAAGGGACAAAAACCGCTGGGTGAGAGCTGCGTGTGCTGAGGCCTTGGGACAAATCGGCAGCCTCCGCGCCGTTGAAGGGCTGCGCCTCGCCCTCGGACGCGAGAAGAACCAACGCGTGCGCCGCCACCTCGGTGAAGCCTTAATGCGCCTTGGGCACAAGGCGGGAGTTTTGGAGCTCATGTGGCAACTTCGAGCGGGTACACGCCACGATCGCGCTGAGGCCATGCGAGCCTTGGTGCACGCCACAGGCCAGCCTTTGGGACAAGATTTGTCCGCATGGTGGACCTACCTCGCGCGGCGGGGGTACCGAAGAGTGGCGACCCGCCCAAGGGGCGCTTCATCGCTCCTGAAGATCAGCGACCAGACGACGATGTTCTCCTTCTCGCCTCTACCCCAACGCCTCTGCGCTACGACCCTTCACATAGAAGGTGGCCCATTTGGCCCGAAGAAGCTCCAGGAGGCTATCTATCAACAGGGGCCCGGAGCTGAGGGTTGCCTGCTCTTGCTGGCCACTCGTGGTGTACGGGGTGCCAACAAGGTCGTTTTTGCTGGCATTACCCATGAAGGCGTCGCCTATCTGTTAGAGCGCTTTCCCACGCTGACAGGTTTAGGCATTGACCGCCCACGCATCGCCGTCACCGGACAGAAAGATATCATTCGAGGAATTCTCGCCACCCGAAAACTCGGCATCCTGCTCGGCTTGAAGGACCTTCATCGGCTCATGGGGCGCACCATCCCGCTGATCGCGATTCCGCAGAGCTCAAGGCAGACGCAGTTGCTGGCTCTGCTTCCCTGAGGAGCCAACACCCTGAGAGGCCCATCAATTTCCGCAATTCTCGAGCCGAAGAGCTACTCACCAAACTCGGCGCGCAGCTTATCATCCCACTCGTCGGCGACGGTGGCGACGGTATCGAGAAGATCGACGAACTCCTCGTAGTCCAAGCCCTCGAGCGTGCGCAATGCGCGTAGGTAAACGATGTTCATGTCGCCATCAATGGCAAAGGCTGCATCGCTGGTCTTGAGGAAGTTGAGCTCGAGCAACTTGCGGTAGAGTTCTTCAGACCCCTTGGAAGGCACTTCCATGATCGGGCAGAGGAACATCAGAACACCGTGCTCCTCCAATACATTGATCCCAACGGTGGCGCTCCCCCGCTGCACGGAGGTATAGCCCTCAGCATCGAGAGGCTCGAACTCAACCCCCACGGTCTCACCAAAGTGCAACAAATACTCATTCACAAGCTGGAAACTGCTCATCTTGCCCCTCTCTAGCTGCTCCTATCAGCAGCTTACCCCTGAACTGCGCGGGAACTTATACACAAGGGTGGGTCGAATATGTAGCCGTTTTCTAATGCTAGCCGCCAACCTGTGAGCGCAGCTCACGCTTCACTACGTTCAAAACTTGCTAACCTTCTAATTTTTCGAGATTATCCTCTCGTAAGAACCCCGCTTTGGGACTGGAGAATTTGGCTGATCCCCTTCGGCAACTACTTCCTTACCAAACGCCTTGCTGTAGGTGGCATGGCAGAGGTCTTCCTTGCCATCCGTCAGGGGGGATCCAATACGCGTTATGTTCTCAAGCGGATCCTACCCCACCTCGAGAGCAAGAAGGACTTCGTCCAGATGTTCATCGACGAGGCCCGCTTGACCCGCATCTTCGACCACCCAAACCTCGTCCGGGTCGAGGATTTTGGCCAGGCCGAAGGGGTTCACTTCATCGTGATGGAGTACGTCGATGGTGTGCCCTTCTCCTCGCTCATCAAGCACGCAGGGACTATCTCCCATGAGATAGGCAGCTGGCTCATCGCGCAAATCTGCTCGGCGCTCGCCTATGTGCACGAACAACGGGACGCAGAAGGGCAGCCCTTGTGGGTCATTCATCGCGACGTCAGCCCCGACAATATTCTCCTCTCGCGTTATGGAGACGTGAAACTCTCGGACTTCGGCATTGCCAAGGCGCGCATCCAGCTCACCCGAACACGGCCAGGACAGATCAAAGGCAAGTTCGCTTACATGTCTCCTGAGCAGAGCCTAGAGGGCGACCTTGACCACCGCTCGGATATCTTCGCCGCTGGGCTCGTCCTTTATGAAGCCACCACCGGGCGGCGGGTCTTCAACCAGCAACTCGACGTGGATGTGCTCCATGCCCTGGCCACACAACAATACACACCCCCCGACAAAGTTTGTGCCGACTACCCTGCGGAGCTGACCAAGATCGTCAACAAGGCTCTCAGCTGGGACCCCGACGCACGCTATCAGCGCGCGGGAGAGTTTGCTGACAGCCTTCGAGCCTTTGTGAGTCACAAAGATCACGGCCCTCACCTTGCTTCCCTCGTGGCAAATATCTCCTCCTCAGCGCCAGAAGAGGGGCTCGACGCACCTGTAACCCAGGGGGCGAGCGACAGCATCGACAGTGATGTACGAACGGGCGTGTGGCATGATGCGCGACCTCCGGCGCCGCGAGACACCCTCGAAGAGAAGATCCCTGGCGGCGTAAAGTCGGCCAGAGATACCTACGGCCCTGATCTGCTCGCCAACGACACAGGGTCGCTGACGACTCCCTTCGGCGTTGAGGCCATCGATGACGATGGGATCCCCACCCCTCGTGCCCGCAGCACAGGCCCGCTGGAGAGAGTCAGCAGCGATGACGCTAAGCTGGCGACAGCCACTCCCCCGGACAAGATATCTGGGGAAATCTCAGACTCCCAAGAGCGCGTGAGAGAAGACACCTCTAACCCAGGGGAGAAGAACTCTGACGAGACTAGCCTCCAACTCGATGCCGACGAAGCGCACTTCTTGGTCGCAGAGGTGATCACACGAGTCCCCGAGGCACGCCCCACTGGCAGCGTTTACCTCGATGACGAGGACCGCTTCCTCGCCCTCGAAGGCTTTCCCTGGGGGTGGGTGATCGTTGGCCTCTTGGCCCTCACGTTACTTGGGACGCTTCTTATTAGCTGCTAATTGCGATCTAGATCCAGCTATTCTCAGAAGACCACAGTGGCCGCCAGGCCGCAGCTCTGTGGACCCAACCATGGAACAAATGCAGTCTTCCGGGCCTGCTCTTGGGTGTCATTTCCGCGGTCAAGCACGAAAAGCGTCACAGCGGCAGCGGAGAAGACACCACCCACGATATAGGACACTACCGCCATGGTGTTGAAGCGTTTGTAGTCCTGCTGGAGCGAGAAGTGCTCCGCGCTATAGGGAGTTGTGGGCTGGTTGAGGTCTGGGTTCGTGCTCTTGGCTGCATCTTCGAGTTCGCTGGCTTTGCCTGAAGCAAGGATATTGAACACCATGCCTGCAGCCAAGCCACCGACACCAAGGGCAGCGCTGGTCCACTTACCATAGGTCACCCAGCGCCCACTGCTACCGTCAGGCTCTTCAGCCTCCTCGCCCTCCTTCGCCATGGGCTTACCCATCACATCTGGTATCTCGTTATCCTCACCGGTGGGGATCAACTTCGCGTCCAGGGGTTTGGCAGGCTCTCCTGCCTTCTTCCCCTTGGCAGCCTTTGCCAACGCCCTTTTTAGTTTGGCAACTCGGATGCGAATCTTCTTGGCGTCTGGCGCACTGGGCGCCTCCTTCAAATAGAGTTCGAACTTCTTGATTGCCAAAGACGCCTGGCCAAGCTTGAGGTAGCTCTGGCCCAGATAACGCAACAAGGCGGGATGGGGCTTGAGCCTGTAGGCTTCGCTGAGGTGCTTGGCTGCTTCTGCAAAGCGCCCAGCCTTGAAAGCAACTCGGCCCTGCATGAAGGCCGCGCGGGCCTGTTCTCGTGTGTTGGCGTGGCTCACGTTCACGCTGCCTAGCGTAAGCGCGAGGGTAATAGACATCAAAGCTATGGTCTTCGTAAGCATGGTCTACCTTGGCTAAGGTTGTCGCAGTGCCATGATGAGATAGCGCTACGATGGGCGGAGACTAGCGGACGTTGGGCCCTATTTGTAGGGATCTTCCCAGCTACCACCCACTGCCTTGGGTGCCTTGACACCTTTTTTCGTCGCCCTGCTCCGCTTCGCCGCCGTCTTTCTCGCTGCGCGAGCCGCAATCCTGTGCTTCTTCATGCGTTTTATCTGGGCGCGGCGAGCCTTTCGAGCACGTTGGACCTTCTGGACCTTCTGGACCTTCTGGACTTGCAACACCGGCGCTGCCACAGGAGCAGGAGTCACGACCACTGGGGCAGGAGGATCCAGAGGCTCAGATTTGGGCCCCACGCTGAGCTTGTTAACCCCTGCCGCCGACTCTGGAGCCTTTGGTGCTAGCGTTAGCGTCTTCTCGAACGTAACCACAACCTTTGGAGCATCCTGACCCACTGCAGCGCCGCCTTGGGTACCAGCCATGCGCGACCAGAGATTCTGTGGTCCCATAGTCAGCACCAGGGTAACGGCCCCACCCAAGAGCATGGAGACGATGGCAGCCAAGGGTAGGGCCCAGTTGAAGGCGCGACCCGTGCTCCGCATTCGCAGCGTCGGCCTCCGAACAACGGCGGCAGGCGCCGAGTCAGCATCCTCATAGGTCACAGGCTGTTCAACGACAGGCTCTTCAGCCATAGGCTGTTCAACGACAGGCTGCCTCATTATGGGTGGCTCAAGATCAAAAGAGCGCTCGCCATAGGCAGGCGGCGGCAGGGAGTTGAACTGATCCATCAACCCCCCGACCACCGCGTCGAAGGCTTCCTCACCGCTCAACTCATCAGGCAGAGGAGGCGGGGTCAAGGCAGGTGATGAGGGCCACGCGTCAGGCATCAAGGCGTGGGGATTCGTCGCTTCCATGGATACACCTCCGGCTACTACTACGCAGGTGATCGCAAAACTATCCTGCAGATAGGTGTATGACAAGTAATTCCTGTGTACAGAAGAGCCTACAATGTATGTATTTAGAGTACGTTATCGCACTTTTCAGGATGGATCTCGATGCTCTTTCAGGGCTCGATCACTGTCACGAGTGCATAATGGTCCGAGGGCCATATCCCATGTATATTCGGAGTATTGCAGACGATATCACAGCTATAGATACGCCCCCGTCCCTCCTTGGTAGGAGGGGAGACAAAAACGTAGTCCAGACGTCGATCTCGCGGCAAAAAAGCCATGGGTTCTGTGTAAGGATTTTCGCTGCTCCACGTGATCCCTGGAGCGCTCGGGTGTAATAAACAGTACGCATCCTGATAATAGGCGCGCCGCCCTTCCAGCGTCGTGAGACCTTTGAGATAGCGGATCTCGTCCGCTTCCGGGATAGCGTTGAAGTCCCCACACAGCACAACGGTCTCCCCATCTTCCCGCTGCGCTTCGATGAATTGGTCCACCGCGACCACCTGCGCCTCACGCAGCGCACCGTCTCTGAGTCGATACGCAAGATGCGTGGTGAACACCCACACGCCCACCCCCGACGATGGCTCCACCCGCGCGCCCAATACAACTCTTCGGCTGCGCCCTTCGCCGGTTGGCAGCTCAGCGCTAACGCGACGCCTCACGGGATCCCGGCTGAGGATCGCGATCCCTTCATCGCCTCCGCCCCACGGTTGAGCGACCTCGTAAACGTATTCCATCCCAAGCGCTTCAGCGAGCGTCTCCGCTTGATTGGGAATCTTCTGTGGAACCTCTCGAACCTCTTGGAGGCAGATTAGATCGGGAGCCAGAGCCTCTAGGGCGTCGCAGATCGCGTCCATCCGTTGCGACCACGGGCCTTGCTCCTGCCAAATATTGAGCGTGAGAATGCGCAAGACCCCTCCTATTCCCCGCGATAGATGCAAACAGAGTCCGCGTTTTCGAAGATCCGCAGCTCCTTAAGGGTACCTGTGGCCAACCTACCCCATATCCAGTGGCAGAGGTGTTCAGCTGTGGGATTTTCCAGCCCCTCGATGTCATTGAGGTAGCGATGGGCCAAGAGGCCGACCACCTCGTCGACCCTCTCACGTTTGCAGCCACTGTCGTCCAGTACGACGACCTCCACCACATATGAATGGCCATGAATTCTCCGGCATTTATGCCCTTCCGGAACATTGGGCAGGCTGTGTGCAGCCTCGAAGCAAAAGCGCCAATCCATGGTTCACTCCTCAAAGCGAACCCTATTTATCCGCCTAGGCGAGATCTATGCAAGCGTTCAGCGTCAACAAGCCTTGGAGGATCAGCTCTTTTGCCCGGCTGCGAGGATGCTGCAATTGCCCTCTTTCGTAGCTCTGTCGAGGGCCTGGAGGGCCGCATGGAGCAATTTTGCTGAGGTGGTGAAGCGCGGGTCGGGCAAACCTGCGACGCCTGCGCTGAGAGTGATGTGGGTCTCTCCCCCGAAGCCACCCACAGGTGCAGCTGCAACTTGCGACCGCAGCCGATCCGCCACTTTGAGCCCGATGGACGGGCGAATGCTCCGGCAGGCAACGGCGAAGGGACCACGGGAGAGGCGGGCCAGCAGATCCTCCGCACGCAACGACGCACGCAAGGTGAGCCCCACATTGCTCAAGAGCTGGTCCTGCGCGAAGTCACCGCCATCCTCTTGCGAAGACGAGAGACCATCCACTGCAACGGTGAGAAGCACCAGCGGGGCCTTCTGACGGATGGCCCAGGATAGGTCGTCTTCCAGGCGCTCGAGAAAATACTGTTGGTTGTGAAGGCCGGTCACCTTGTCGCGGACACCGCTCTGGTAAATTTGCTCCTGCCGCGATGCCTCGGCCTCTTTGGCGTGCATGAAGCGCATCACTACCCGAGTGCCGAAACCTACCTCGTCACGATCAGCGAGGCGCTGCTTCTCCACCCGTTGACCATTGACGAATGTTCCGAACTTACTTCCCAGGTCCTCTACGAAGACGCCCTGGGGCATACAGCAGAGCCGAGCGTGACGTGTGGAGACAGCGCTATCGCCCAGTCGCAAATCAACATCATCCCCGGAGCCAAAGACCAGCTCTCCACTGATAGCCATCATCTCGCCGGAACGCGATCCGATCACGAACTCGAGATAAGCCACAGCTGTCGAGGGTTGCCCGTCGCCCCGGAGGTGAAGGGACGCCGTCTGTTGCTCCCCCCACTCGCCGGAGCGTTTAGCGCTCATAGGATCAACAATACCGATTTATGGCCTTCAGGTCGACGCTTTCACGTGCGTTGGTACAAAAGGTCGTGCAAACGCTGTCCCACAAGGTTCACCGCGACCACCGTGGCAAAGATCGCCAACCCAGGGAAAAGGACCAGCCACCAAGAGTGCGGGTTCTCGAAAGCCTGGCCCAGAATCTCCCCCCAACTAGCCGTCGGCGGCGGCGTACCGAAACCGAGGAAGCTCAACGCAGCCTCCAGAAGGATCGCCCCCCCAACGCCGAAGGTTGCGTTGACGATCAACGGGGAGAGGGCGTTGGGCAGAAGATGCCGCAGCATGATGGCTCGCCCAGGCGCCCCGGAGAGCCTGGCGGCGATCACGAAGTCGAGGGTGCGAAGTTTCAACACCTCGGCTCGAACGAGCCGGGCGATGTCAGGCCACCCCGTGACACCAATGACCACTGCGATGAGAAATATCGAAGGCTGGGGCACCAGCGCCATCACGATGAGCACCAAGAAGAAGACAGGGAATGTGAGGCCAACCTCGATCAAGCGAGCGATGATCCAATCCGCTCGTCCCCCAGAGTAGCCAGCCAGCAGTCCGAGGAGAGCGCCAATGAACACATAGATCGCCACAGCGCACACACCCACCAAGAGGGACGCTCGGCTCCCATGAACAATGCGAGAAAAGACATCACGCCCGCGATCATCCGTCCCAAGCCAATGACGCGCGCTGGGGGCATGGGGTGGCGGCTCATGGAGTTGGGGCTGCTGCTCTGGTCCGAACTCGCATAGAGGCCACCAGGCCCAGTCGTCGCCGCTCATCTCTTGGCGCAAACTCTGGTTATCGTGTTCCTGGAGAGCTAGCGGGCGGGTCAGAGCTGGCAAGACGTAGGTCTCTCCACCCCGGTGAAGCACCACAGGAAGATCGCTGGCCACCAAATCTGCACAGAGGCTGGTCAACCCCAACAAGCACAAGAAGATGACGCCTACCCAGGCGGAGCGGACCGCAAAAAACTGGCGCCACCTATTCATGAGCCCACCTATTCATGAGGGAGGCCCCTTCCCTGCGTCCAGACAAATCCGCGGATCAACGAAGGCATAAAGGATGTCAGCCACCAGCAGCCCGAACAAGGTCAACGCAGCCGAGAGCACAGAGACAGCCATGATCAGCGGGTAGTCGCGCTGCAGGAAGGCTTCGAAGGCGAGAAGGCCCATGCCAGGGATGCCAAAGATACGCTCGATGATGACGCTCCCACCAATCAAATAGGGAAACTGCAGCCCTAGGAGCGTGATCATCGGCAGCAGCGCGTTGGGCAGCGCATGACGCCAAATCACGCGCCGCTCCGACAGCCCCTTGCTCCGTGCAGTGCGAATATAGTCCTGCCCCAAGGCGTCGAGGAGAGCCCCTCGCTGATAACGAGAGAGTACAGCGAGGGATCCATACGAGAGGCAAAAAACGGGGAGCACGAGGTGCCACAAACGGTCGAGCAGCCAGTTCAGAGCTGTCAACTCCTCGGCTCCGGGGCTGCTCAAGCCGTGGATGGGAAAGACATCTGCATAACCCACCCCCCCCAGGAGCATCACCAACATCATCGCCATCCAGAACGAGGGAGTGGAATAGAGAGCAAAGAGCAGCAGCGAGATGGCCCGCTCGTCGCCACGCCCTTTACGTGCAGCTCCGTGTACGGCCAAGGGCACGGCCAGAACATAGGCGAGGAGCAGTGAGAGCAAGCTCAAGAGCAGGGTAATAGGTAGCGCCTCGGCGAGCTTCTCGCTGACAGGGCGTCCGTCACTGAGGGAATAACCAAAATCGAGGCTCGCGATACGCCCCACCCACTTGGCGAAGCGCGTCTCTGTCAGATGACCCATGCGACGCGCGCCCGCGCTAAAACGCAGATAGTCCCGTTGGTGCTGGTACCACCATTCCTCCCAGCGTTTCAGCCCCGCGCGACGTGCCACCGCGCCTGGTGCGAGCGCGCCGCCCACACCAACCAGCCGCCGAGCGACGCGCGCCGCTGCATCCGCCGACGGAGCCTGGCCCTTCAGGAGCACACGGATCACTGCAGGCACCGCCGCGCTGCCCAGACCAACGAGATCTGACTCGGCTCTATCCTCGCCGCCAAGCTTTGCGGCTATCCTGTCGATTCGGGCCGCATCCAAACGGTCGAGCAGCGCCTTTTTCCCGCCGCTCTCGTCGAGGCTCGGGAGCGCGGGATGGGCCGCGCGCAAGTGTTTGAGGTAGCTGCTCTGCAGGTGTTGTGGGAGGGATCGACAGCGCCGCAAACCCTTGGCCACGCTGGGTGCGCACGCGGTACCACAGCGCAATAGGCCCGCTATCCCATGCACAGCGACCCGCCCGCAGAGGCGGTCGGCGCGGCCGAGGACACCCAGGGGATCTGCGTTAAAAAAGAGTGGGAGGTCGAGAAAAAAGAGCCGTCGCTGGGCCTCGGCTGCCTCCCTGGAGACCAGAGCGGACCCCTGGCCTCCACTCGCCGCATCTCCTGGGGCAAGGTGAACCAGGGCAAACGTGACGACACTGATCCCCAGCAGGCTCAGACAGGCGAATCCGAGGCGACGAACTATGTAACGACCGATACCCTCGCGCATCTCGCGCCTATCTTAACGCTTCTTGCGTGGAAGGACGTCTCTTAACGCTTTTGCGCGGCGGAAACGTTGGTCAAACGCCAACTCGCGAGACGATACCAGGGAAAGGTCGATAAGGCGCCCTGAACCCTTCGGCTCAGCAGACCAGGCTCAGTCAAGGTGAAAAGGGGGATCGCGGCCACATCTGCGGCGAGGAGATGTTGCAGACGAGTCCCCTGGGCGCGTCGCTTCTTGGGGTCCATTTCGCGACGAATCGCGGCCATCAGACGATCGGCCTCCGGGTTGCTGTAGGCGCCGTAGTTTTGACCATCGTCAGCCTGAGAGCTGTGAAATTGCAGGTAGAGATCGCTATAGGGGGCGCTGAAAGCCATGCCCAAGGTGCCCATATCGAAGTCGTGACGACGGATAGCCTGGAGATAAGCTGCCCACTCCACCGGCTTGATCGTCATCTCGATGCCCGCCTTCTTTAGCTGCTGCTGGTAGATCGTCGCCCAACGCCGCGTCGTGCGGGAGGCGGCCACCACAAAGAAGGTGAAACGGAAAGGTTTACCTCCAACCTCTCGGATCCCATCACCATCGCTATCAGCAGCTACGCTATCGAGCAGCTTCACCGCCGCGGCAGGATCGAAGCGTGTTGGACGCAGGCCCTGGTCGCAGTCAGGATCGCCCATCCAGTAAAGGGACGAGATGCGTTTGGCCTGACCCCGCATCAAGTGTGTCACGATGGTCTCGACGTCGAGCAAAAGAGACAACGCGCGACGCACACGCACGTCGGAAAACATGCTGCGGCGATGATTCAAGAGCACATAGGAGGTGCCTGGCGTGACATGCTGGATCCTGCGGAAGCGGCGCCGAAGGACAACATCGTTCTCGAGGGCGCTGCCAAGCTGCGATCCATGAAGGCGCGGCAAAAAGTCGAGTTCTCCTCGATGGGCGAGACGCAGCGCTTGTTGCGGGCTGCGCACGACACGGAAGACCAAACGCTCGATGCTCGCCTTCTTGCCCCAATAGCCCTTGTGGCGCTCGAGCGTAATGTCGCGACCACTCCGCCAGCGAACAAAACGATAGGGGCCCGTACCCAGCGGTGAGCGCAGCCGCGGGTGATGGTTGAGGTCACTGTCACGAAAGATATGCTCGGGGATGATAGGGACCGCAGGGAGAGCGTGGAGGAAGAAAGGAGACGCCTTCTTGCAGACGATGCGAAAGCGGTGGGGACCGAGGACTTCGTAGCGCTCGATATGGGGTGCGAGGGTAGCGCGTGTACTCGCCGCGCGGACTTTTTCATCGAGGATGCGGTCCAACGTGAAACGCACGTCTCGCGCCGTGAAGGGTTTGCCGTCGTGCCAACGAACACCGCGCCGCAGTTCAAACGTGAGCACCCTCCCCTCCTCTTCGATCTTCCATGCTGTGGCGAGCTCTCCTTCAAGGCCGTAGGGAGGGTTGGGCGAATAGCGCAGGAGCGCCTCATAAACGTTATGTGAGGTGATGCGCACAGCCCACTGATCGGGGTGAATCGTCGGCAAGAGCGCTGGAGGGTTGACGTCGATGTGCACCACAAGCGTAGACGCCTTCCCTGGGGCGGGTTCTTTGGCTGTGGCCTTGCCCCTATCCGAGGGTGGACAACCTGCCAGCACCCCCACCAGGGAAACCCATAGGAGGTTGGTCGAAAAGCATCGCGTAGCAGATGGGATGGAGAGCTTCATGGTAACTCCATCGGATACAGGCGCCACAAAGGCGGCCAGAGCCCATCATCCCTGATACCCCCCACGCGCCTCGACGCGAGCATCATCTCGATAGGTGCGTAGATAACCACCATGGGAGGATCCTCCATCAAGAGGCGATGGAGCCTGCGGCCTGTGCCTGGAGCGCCGCCTTGGGCCAAAGGCGAAGAGACCTCCAAGAGTTGATCCACAGCGCTGTTTTCATAGCGCCCAAAATTGAAGCGGCCTTTGCTATGCAAAAAGTTCTTCAAGCTGGCGTAGGGGCGAAGAGAAAGCCCTGCAACGGCGAGGTCAAAACGGCCTCGCCGCAGCAACGCCTGCATCATACCAAAGTCAGCGAGATCGATACCCACGCTCACACCCAGGGCACGAAGATCTCTTGTGATATTCGTGGCGATCTTCTGCGCCAGGGGATCCTTCGCACAGAGGATCCGCAAGCTGAGGGGCTGTCCTAGCCGCTGACGCCTGCCGCCCTTGCCAAGGGCATATCCCGCGCGATCGAGCAACTGGGCCGCTGCTTGCTGATTGAACGAGCGAGGGTGGAGCATGCGATCATAGTGACGAGAGAGCGGCCAAAGCGGCGCGCTCAGCAATAAGGAGAGGCGCCCTCTCTGTTGCCGAGCGATGAGGCGCCGGTCGATAGCACGCACGAGGGCGACCCGAACTCGCCGATCCTTCAGAGGTCGACGCGCATGATTAAAAAGAACCACACGCAGGCGGAACGGTTGAATTTTTCGCGTCTGAAAACGCCGTTTGAACCGCTCCCCCCTTATTTGTTCGGGATAGTAGCCCCAGAAAAGGTCCGGGAGCATGTCGACTTCACCATTGCGCAAGGCCGACAGCGCCCGCGCCCGATCCGCGATGGGCCGCAGCTCAATACGCGCATAGGCGGGCTTGCGACCCCAATAGTCATTGTTCCGTAGCAAGAACACCGACCCTTTGTGTGCTGCACGGGGTGCCACCTTATAGGGGCCTGTACCCAGAGGTTGACGATTGAGGCTGGAACTCCCCAGCCCAAAACGCCGGTAGCGATGCGCTGGAACGATACCTATCTCGGTCAAGGTTCGCAGCAGGTGGTCAGGCGTGGGATCCAGAGTATACACATGCACGGTATGCGCGCTGGGATCGTCGATTTGCCGCACCGACGCCAACGCTTGCAGCAGAAATGGGTTCACATGGCGCTTGCGACGAAGGGTGTCCAGCGTGTAGCGCACGTCAGCGCTGGTTAGCGGCCGACCATCGTGAAAACGAGCACCCTGCTCCAGCTGCAACACCAGGCGCTTGCGCTCAGCTTCCCAGCGGTACCCATGCGCCAGATGCGGGACCACGCGTTGCCCTTCAGCGCGAAAGAGGGCCTCGAGAACGTTGTCATGAATCAGGCGCTGCACCCACACGCTGCTCTTTCCCAAGAGCGGGTTGAGATCTTCATCGAGCCTATCCACCTGGATCACCAGCGTCTCAGAAGAAATCGGGGCGGCCTGGCCGGAAGACAGGGGAACGGGCTGACTCGTCGGTGAAATTGAGTGTCTCGCAGCTGGGCGAACCTTGTCGCCACTGCAAGCGACACAAGACACACACACCACCAAGATCGCCAGGATGGTGCGAACTTGCGGTCCTGACGTGCTTAGGGTTATCGTTCCGCCGTAAACTTCTAGCGGAAAGCGAGGAAGAGGTGATGGGCTCGTATCAGAAGTCACGCTCAGCATCCCTACTTTGGGTAGCTGCCACACTCATGGCTGCCAGCCCTTTTGTCACCGCCTGTGAAGGCGGCGGAGGCGACCAAGGCGCACGCATTGGCTCCAAGGAGCTCAAACAGTCGCAAGTGCCACGACTGGAGGTCAAGCTCCCCCCCCCTCCATCCTTCAAAAAAGACCACGCGCCTGCGCTCTACCCTGATCAAACCCTCTCAGTCTATGGGTTACGTAAGAGCACCAAGGATTTCCTCAACAAGACAGTCCGCGTCAAGGCATTCCTTCTTGACGTCTACCAATGTCCCAAGTGTCCCAAGGGCGCCAAATGCAAGACTTGCGACGCCCCCCACTTCTTCCTCTCCGATCGAAAGAATGGAAAGAAAGACAAGGCTCTGATGGTGACCGACTACCCTGAGCGCGATGAAAAGACCCGCAAGCCCATCAAGTTCGAAACGGGTGTGCGCTATATCGTCACCGGACTCTTCACCAAACGCTCCGGCACGGGGTTCTCACACGCAGATGGGCTCTTGGTTTTTCGTGAGGCCGCCCTGGTTACCGTAGAATAACTCTCCCTCCTCAGCGATCCGCCGCGCCAGCCAGCGCATCACCCGTTGCGACATTGCGCTTGAGAGGTAGGCTGATGGTGAACGTGGTTCCCTTGCCTCCAACAGAGGTATAATCCACATCCCCTTCGTGTTCTTCGACGATCTTTTTCACGATGGCGAGGCCCAGCCCTGTCCCATCCTCTTTCCCTGCAGTAGCGAACGCTTCAAAGAGGCGCCCCTGAAGCTCCTTGGGCACACCCATGCCACTGTCGGTGAAAGTGAAAACTAGCTGCTCGCCCTGTCTCTTCACGTTAATCGAGAACTTCCCACCCTTAGGCATCGCCTGGGCCGCGTTGCGCGCGATGTTGTGGAAGACGCGATGGAACTTGCTCTCGTCGAAAAACGCGACGCCCTTGTAGTCGAGATCGATCCGAAGCGTGATCTCCTTGCCAGAAAACTCGTGCTCGAGATGTTGCCGGATCTGCTCGATGAATTTGTGCAGGTATACTTTTCGGATCAGGATGTTTAATTCGCCACGGGCAAAGGCCAACACCTCGCGCGTCATCGCCCCCATGACCTCGAACTGCTTCAGGATGTGCCCCACGTACTGCTCTCGCACCTCCCCATCATTGCTCTGAGCCATCAACTGCGCATACCCCGAGATGACGGTCATGGGAGTCTTGAGATCATGGAGCATGCCCGAAAGCATCTGCCCAATGGCCGCCAGACGGCTCTCCTGGATGCGCTGCTCTTTGAATCTCGCGAGTTCAATGGCCTGGGCGATGCTTCCCCCGATGAGCGTCAACAGGCGCTCATCATCCTCGTCGAAGCCATCGCAACCTACCTTATTGAGCAGTTCGATAGCTCCCAGCACCATATCCTGCCCCACAAGGGGTACGCAGAGGATATTCCTTGGTTTGAAATCAAGTTCCGCCGCCAGAGACCCGCTGTGCCGCTCATCGTTGGCGGGATCATTAACCGTCGCGCATTTCCCATGCAACGCCACCCACCCAGCGACTCCTTCCCCAAGGCCAAGGGAGAGACGCCGCACCTGCTCGCTCCGCTCACCAAGGGCGCTGCGAAAAAAGAGCCGGTCGCTCTCTGGCTCACGCAGTACAATCGCCGCCGCTTCAGCGCCTACCAGCTCGCCGGTGCGCTGCAGCAGGCGTTCGAGCAGCTCGTCGAGGAAGGTTGCGGCGATAACCTCTGCCTGCATCTCGAGCAGAAGGTCCCGCTCACGCATTCTTTGGTGTAACGCGCCCTGCGCAGCCATCAGCTCCTCATTGTTGCGCAGCACAGATTGATAGAGGCGACTGTTCTCCACAGCGATCGTGGCCTGGCTCGCGAGGGTGTCGAGGAGCTCCTCGTCTTCCACGGTAAAGGGGCCCCCGCCGGCCTTGTTGAGCACCTGAATCACGCCTGTAATCTCCCCATGCTGATCCCGCATGGGGACACAGAGGATCGAGCGAGTACGATAGCCTGTACGCCGATCAACCTCGCGATTGAAGCGCTCATCCTCGTAGGCGTCAGGGATCAAAGCCGCTTCACCATGCTTGGCCACCCAGCCAGCGACGCCCTTGCCCAGGGGGAGACGAATCTCCTGTACTTCGTCAGCCTCGAGGACCCGGGTCCAAATCTCTGTGCCGTCGTCGCTCAGTACGAAGAGCGTTGACCGCTCTGCGTCCATCATTTCTGTGATCTTGGCGACGATCAGCCGCAAGAGAGCGTCGATATCCAGGGTCGAGCCAATGGCAAGAGCAATCTGTTGGATTGCGCGATACTTCGCCCGCTCGCGCTCGAGGGCTTTTTCGTCGATCGTCACTGCTTGACTAGACCTGCTCGGCGGAAATGATGAACCGTTCAGAACCCTCCCGCGACTTACGCCGCGAACGTCTAGGTAATCACGAGCTGGGGTGTTGCTCAAGCTTCTTAATCTGGAGTAACGAGAGTGGTCATGATGTGCGCAACCTCAGCAAGGGCGTTATTGGGTGTAGTTTGAGCGCGTAAGGCCTTCGCACGCTTGACACACAATCCCGCAAACTATTAACATTCCCCAAGTTAAAATACACACTCTTCGTTCGGCGCTACCCTCAGGGAGGCTGCCGCCGATAAGCGGCTCGAGATTGCAAGGACAACGACGACATGGCTGGTTCCGACAAAAGAAAGCAAAGCCTTTATTTTCCAGAAGAGATGCTGAAAGAGATCCAAGAGGAAGCCGCGCGCCAAGATCGCTCCCTCTCGTGGATCGTGCAGAAGGCTTGGAAGGTCGCACGCAAAGAAATCATGAAATACCCGTCTGTGAACGAGTTTCCAGGCGCCGAGGACGAAAAAGAGAACCAGGTCAGCTAACTGGCTAGACATTCGCGGCGTAAGTCGGGAGTGAATCGAAGCTCGAGAGATCGGCGGCAACCATGTTGGACCCTCGGTGGCTGGCGCGTCAGCTCCTCGAACGCAGTCTTGTCACCCATGAAAAGCTCCTCACAGCTGAGCAACGAGGCGGAAGCGACCTGGCGCTGAACCTCATCGCCACGGGCGCCGTGACAGAACCTGATCTTCTGCGCATGCTCGGGCTCCACTTTCGCACCCGCTATGTGACGACCGAAAAGCTTGGGCAGGCGCAAATTCCCCCTTCAGTGCTAGAAAAGCTCACTCTGGAACAATGCGAGCGAAGCCTTGCGGCGCCCGTGAAGTGGGAGCCGGAATCGGAGACTTTGAGCGTCGTCGTTGGCAATCCAAACCTCCCAGCTCTGGCTCAAGAGCTTCGGCGAGTGAGCGGTGCACGCAGCATCGAGATGAATGTGGCACTCTCGGCAGGCGTCCAGGCTGCGATCCGCAAGTGGTACAGGGGCGACATCCACGCATTCTCCAAGGTTGAGCGATCTCTCGACCATGGATACCCACAGATGATCGATATGTACGACCAACGTGCAATCGACCTCGATGAGTCATCAACCTCGGCCGAAGACCTTGCCCCC
>JAFCZD010000718.1 GCA_019314525.1 Deltaproteobacteria bacterium | reverse complement strand
GTTCTTCTCTCCACTCTCGTCATCGAGCAGCCCATGCTTGCGCAGGAGCTTGCGCACGAGGTGGCGATCCACCTGTGCCTCAGCTGCGATGCGGCTGATATTGGTGCCGTGTCGTGCGACGAGGTGGTTGAGATAGTGGCGCTCGAACCCCTTGAGCAAGCGAGCCTTGGCCTCTTTATAGGGTTGGTCGAGCCAGCTGCGAGGCATATGGCGCACCACCCAGCTCTCGTCCTCTTCGCCGGGTGGCTCTGCGCCGGACCCCGAAGATGACGCGCCAGATGTGGACTCGCGACCATCCGCGAAAACCTCGGCGGCGCTATCACGCAGCACCACGGCTCGCTCCACCACGTTGCGCAGCTCACGCGCGTTGCCAGGCCAGCGCCGAGTGGCCAACACCTCGAGGACCTCAGGGGTGAGCACCGCGTCGGGATCGGCGCAGCCCGCCTTCTCGAGGAAGTGATGTGCCAAGAGTGGAATATCCATCAGCCGCTCGCGCAGGGGCGGCAAGCGCACTTGAATCACCGCCAAGCGATAATAGAGATCCTGCCGGAAGCGACCCTCGGTGACATAGGCCTCGATGTCCCGGTGGGTTGCAGCCACGATACGAAAGTCGACCGAGATCTCCTTCCTTCCGCCCACCCGCCGCACGGTGCGCTGATCCAATACACGCAGCAGCCGGGTCTGCATCTCCAGGGGGAGCTCGCCGATCTCGTCGAGAAACACCGTGCCACCATCACCGCGCTCAAAGATGCCAGCGCGCGACTCCGTGGCGCCTGTGAACGCCCCTTTTTCGTGGCCAAAGAGCTCAGACTCGATCAAATCCGTGGGGATCGAGCCACAATCGAGCACCACCAGCGCTTTGTTGTGGCGGGGAGAATGACGATGCACCTCGCGAGTTACGAGCTCCTTGCCCGTGCCCGTCTCGCCCAGCACCAGCACCGTAGCGTCGGTGGAGGCTACGGCTTCCAGCATGCCAAAAACCGACTGCATCACAGGCGCGCTGCCCACCAGCGAGCCAAAGGCCGCGCGCTGCGTGAAGCTAACAGAGCGCTCGGGACCGCGGTCGATGCGCAAGATGGTCTGCCCCACGCGCAGCTCTGCCCCCACACCCACCACCACATGCTCGAGGCGCGCGCCGCGATAGAAGCTGCCGTTGGTGCTGCCGAGATCGGCCACGCGGAAGCCTTTGTCATGCAAACGCACTTCGAGGTGCTGATGAGACACCTCGGCGTCTTCGAGTTGGATCTCACACCCTTCGCCGCTACCAACGATAACGCGCTCGAGGCCCAAGGCTGCGGAAGCCCCCGTGTTCGGCCCACGAATAACGCGCAGCAGAGCGCTGCTGAACGCTAGCTCAGGGGTATCTCCGCGATAGGTGACCTTGGTCTGGCCTTCCATGGGCTCTCCGTTGGGGCTTGGGCTGACCCATGTTAAACATCTATGCGCTATGATTCCAGCACGAGGCCATGGGCAACGCACATAACTCCAATGATCTGCGCCAATTTGGCCGCTACACCATCGACCAGCCTCTTGGCAGTGGTGGCATGGCGACGGTCTATGCCGCATCTATTCGTGGGCCTGGCGGGGCAGCACGCCCCGTGGCGCTCAAGCTGATTCATCCCCACCTGGCCCAAGAACAAGGCTTCGTGCGCATGTTCGTCGAAGAGACGCGCATGGCCATGGCTTTTCAGCATCGAAACATTGTTCAAACCTTCGACGCAGGCGAGGTGCAAGGGCGCCACTTCATGGCCATGGAGCGGGTGGACGGCTACACCCTGCGTGATCTGATCACACGCCTCAAAGGGCGGCCCTTCCCCGTCGATTTGGCGCTCTTTGTGTGCAAGGAGGTGGCCGCGGGGCTGGACTACGCCCACTCCTTCGCCCCCGAGCTGACCGGACAACCCGGCGCCGTGATCCACCGCGATGTCAGCCCCAGCAATATCCTGCTCTCCAAGGCTGGCGACGTGAAGCTCGCCGACTTTGGGGTGGCCCGGGCAGCCCAAGGCGAACACTCCACGTCGAATCTGGTCAAGGGCAAGATCACCTATATGGCTCCCGAGCAGGCGCGAGGCCGGGCGTGCCCGGTGAGCGACGTCTTCTCCCTGGCGGCCGTGCTCTACGAGCTTCTGACCAAAGAACCACTGCGACGGGTCACATCCCTCGAAGACGCGCTGAACCTTCCTGTGCCCAAGAGCATCCATGAGCGCCGAAAGGATGTGCCCGCAAGCGTGGATGCGCTGCTGAAGCGCACCCTACACAAGGACGCTGGCGAGCGCCCCACAGCGCGGCAGTTACGGGACGCTCTCGCCAAGGAGCTGCACCTGCTGCAGCACAAGGCTGAGCCCAAAGACCCCCACGACACCCTCGCCACCTTGATAAAAGGGCTGCCCGCTCCCCCTCCAGACCCCCGCGCAGAGGGCATGGCCCACGCCATGCTCGAAGAAGCGCGCCGGCTGGAGACACTCTCGCGTGGCTCTGGCGCGTCATCTGAAGGGACGCCACCCACCGGCGTCACCATCCCCAACAGCCACCGCAGCCCGCCGAGAGTTGGCGAGCCACCGCGCTCTTGGCGACACGCGTGGACCATGCTCGGCCTGCTCGGCCTCGCTGGCGTGGTCATCATCGCTGCCCTCGCCCTGCCCAAGCGCGGCTGCCCCTTCCAGCAAGAGAGCAGCGGCTTGGTGCAACCCCTTGATGCTGGCGCGAAGAGGGACACGAGGGACACGAGGGACACAAAAAAGGACACGGCGCTCTCGGCTGACGTGAGCGTGGTGGACGCGAAGATAAGCCCACCAGACACCTCCCATCGCGCGAAACGCCAGACATCCAAGCGCAGGCGGCCCAAGCCCAAAGAAAGAAGGCCCAAAGCAGCGAAGCGGGCCGATGCGCTGGGCACGCTGCATCTCAACGCTGTGCCCTGGGCCCACGTGACCATCGATGGAAAGAAGCGCGGCACCACCCCTCTTGAAGGGATCATGATCCCCGTGGGCCGTCATCGCATCACCCTCGAAAACCCCGAACAAGGGCTGAAGCGAAGC
>JAFCZD010000717.1 GCA_019314525.1 Deltaproteobacteria bacterium | reverse complement strand
AGCAGAGCAACACCGCCGATGGCACCTTCACCCTGCTCGACGAAAGCGAAAAGAGTGTGCCTTTGATGCATGGCGGCATGTCAGGCCGCTATGCCCGCGTGGGCAAGTTGCAGCTGATGGAGCTGCCCTACGACGGCCATGAACTCTCTATGGTGGTGCTCCTGCCCGACGCTGGGGCTTTCGATGAAGTCGAGGGCGCTCTGACGGCGACGGGGCTCGAGGAAGCCTTGGCTGCAGCGCGTCAGTTCGACATTGTGTTGACTCTGCCAAAATTCGAGACTGAGACCAGCTTCGCCCTGAAGACGGTGCTCGAGAAGTTGGGCATGGTCGACGCTTTCAAACCTGGCCAGGCCGATTTGTCGGGGCTCAACGGCTCACGTGATCTCTTTGTCAGCGCGGTGGTGCACAAGGCCTTCGTCAAGGTGAACGAAGAGGGCACCGAGGCGGCGGCGGCCACAGCCGTCATCGCTGGGACCACCTCTGTGCCCGAGTTGGTCACCGTCAGCGTCGATCGTCCCTTTGTCTTTTTGATCCGCGACCATGCCACGGGGGCGATCCTCTTCGTGGGTCGCGTGCTGGACCCGACGTCGTAGCACCGCAGCGAGCGGGTTTTACCTGCCCATCTCTGCGATTCTGAGGTTACTATCACCAGATGCGAAGAATCAGTATGCCCGCTTCGGGGGGCTGGAAAAGCAGCGGTCTGATCTCTTTCCTTGCTGCTTCTTTGGTGCTCGGAATTCCCACGAGCCAAGTACGTGCGCAAGCCTTGCCAGAGGGAGACACGGGAATAGCCGCCAGATACATCAATGATGAAGGCATCGCTGACAGCCCGCAGGTTGTTTTTGCCGACAACTTTGAGTCCCTTACTGAAACGAATCTTAGCGCCGAGAATTCCGCTTGGGACAACGCCTGGGGAGAGATCGTAGTCGTCAAGTCTGCTGCCACGGTGCACGCCGGAGCCCAGGCAATTCAGATTACCCACACTGACAACAACAGCATTGGTGCGTGGCGAGACTTTGGAGACGGCGGATTCGATACCCTGCACGTCCGCTACTACATGAAGTACCACGCAGATTTTCCAGGCTGCCACCACACAGGCATGTCGCTACTCGCTGCAGCACCTGGTCTCGACCAAGGGAGCAGCACAGGGGTGCGGCCCACGGGAACCAACCACTACCAAGTTCTGCTCGACAATATCGCTCCCTTCTTTGATTGGGGTCCCCCGGGGAATATCGCGCCAGGAATGACCGCACTCTACACCTACCATATGGATCAGGCGGGCGACTACGGTGACCACTTTTTCCCCTCTGGAGATTCGCTCCCTGGAGGACGCGATCTCTTCGGCGACAGCTTCGAGCCTAGAACTGATTTCACACTAGAGCGCGACCGCTGGTATTCCTTTGAGCTGATGATGAGCGCCAATACCGTAGGTCAGCAAAATGGCCGTATTGCGTTTTGGATCGATGGGAAATTGTCGGGAGACTTTCCCAACCTACGTTTACGGGACATCGAGACCCTGAAGACGAACTTCGTTGTTTTGACCACCTACTCGAGTCAAAGACACGACAACAAGGTTCTTTGGTATGACGATGTGGTGGTGGCCACCGAATACATTGGCCCCATGGTGACGGATTCACCTCCCACAGAGGACAGCGGCAGCAGCCTGAACTCAGATGTTGGGCCAGGTGACACGATGGTGAGGGATTCACATCCCACGGCACATCCCAGTGAGGACGGTGGAGCAGATAGCAACCTGGACTCAGACGCAGGGGGCTGCGCCTGTAGAGTCGCTGGAAAGCGCGAGCAAGCGCTATCTTGGTGGCTACTGGGGATTTTTGGCCTGCTAAGAGCGCGACGACGGCGCTCTCCTTAGGCGGCTGGTCTACAGTATCTTTCCACCTGGAACACGAACTATCACCCTTTCCGGCCGAAGGTCTCTTCCATCAGAGCGAGTCCAGCGCACCCCGTGTGGCAAAGAGCGTGCGTAGCTCTGGGCGATCGATCATACCCGGGTCACTATCCCAGTCATCTCGCATTTGCCATGCCATGGCTTGGGCGCCGATCTTCAAGATGCCAGGAGATGATCCAGGGTCGTGAAAGCCTGCGCTGATGATCGGTGTGTCGATCGCAGCGGCACCGTAGAGCGTGTAGATCAGACCAACGTAGAGCAGCTTTCCATCCAGAGAGACCGTAAACGCCCCCTGCATCTTCAGCGCGTCCAGCGCCGTCGACCAGCGCATTTGGGCTGCCTCGGTGAGCTCGATCTGTATCCGCTTGCTTGGTGCGGAGTCGACACGGTAACGGGCGATGTCGCTTTCGTGGAGCGTGATCGCAGCGCCATCTGGGTCGAGATTCGTCGTTTTACTCAGCAAGGTCTCGTAGCTGTAGATCGTGCCCAGTCGCGTCGAGAAGAAACGCAGGGCGAAGCGTTTCGTGTTGCTGTCGACGGGAAGAGTATGGTCGGCAAGAATGGCATGGTTGGCAGCATGGTCCATCGAAGCGTCGCTGTCGTGAAGGGCGCTGCGAGCGCCACAGCCCGACCCGATGACAAACATGCTGAATGCGAGCAGTGAAGAATGAAAGCCAAACCGTGGCATCAGAACCATCTTGCAAGTTTAGCAGGACCAGACCGCTCTGTCTCTGAATCCATCCAAGGCGATCTGACACCGAGATGTGGACACCCCCGGGTGCTGGCTTTATGCTTCATCGGTGATTTTGAAAAGAGACTTGTTGATCTGTGGGCTCGTGACTCTGCTCACTGGCCATGCCGTTGCTCAATCACCACCGACGTTGTCTGTGGATAAGATTCGTCCAGGACAGAAGGGGTATGGGCTGACGGTTTTTCGTGGCTTCAAGATCGAGCGCTTCAAGGTCGAGGTCATCGACGTGCTCAAGGATTTCCTGCCAAAGCAGGACATCATCCTGATGCGCGGCGATCATCCGGTGATTCGCCGCGCGGGGGTCCTGGGTGGGATGAGCGGCAGCCCGATCTACATTCAGGGCAAGCTCGTCGGGGCGCTGGCCTATGGTTGGCGTTTT